>JBHALY010000055.1:0-13173 GCA_041827905.1 Neisseria dentiae | reverse complement strand
CTGCCATCAAGGCATGAAAAAAGATAATAAGATTAGGTTTATTAAAGATTATTTCTCTATTCGGCAGCCTGAATAGCACCCAAAATGTCCCTTAGAGAGATGCTACTCCAAAATAGCACCCATTTTGTCCCTTACGCCGAGCTTTGTTATTTAAATAAGAAAGTTATTTCCAATCGGGCAACGTGCCACTGCCGGCCGCCGCCAGCCCGCCCATGATAAATCGCCAAATCTGTTCGGCGAGTTGCTCGCTGTTGCTGTGCTGCAATTCCTGCAACGGATGGCTGGGTGAGTCGCTGACGACCACCAGTGCCATAAACGGGGCGATGGTGCCGAGCAGCAGCGGTTTCAAATCCGGGCTGTCGGCGGGCAGGCCGGTGAGTTCGGACATCAGCTCGAAAGCCAGATCGATTTTGGGTTGCAGGTTTTCTGCCATTATCTGCGGCCACAGAGGGGACGGGTTGATGACTTCGCGCAGCCAAACGCGCATCGGCCAATGCTGGCGGTCGGTAACGTAGCCGGTAATCTGCCGGATCAGGATGCGCAGTTTTTCGGCGGGCGGCAAATCCTGATCCAGCAGTTCGCGCAGCATGTCGATGCTGAACATGCGCTGGTGGAATTCTCTTAATACCGCGAGATAGAGGCCGTCGCGGCTGCCGAAATGGTAGTTGATGGCGGCCATATTCACTTGCGCGCGCTCGCAAATGGCTTTGCCGGTGGTGCGGTCGTAACCTTGTTCGCCGAACAGCATGCCGGCGGCTTCGATGATGGCGGCGCGGGTTTGGTCGCCGTCGCTGCGGGCTTGGCGGGTGGTTGCGGTGGTGTTCATGGTTGGGTTGTACAGGGCGGTTAATCGGCGGGATTACCGCGCTATTGTAACAAGCTTTCCCTGATTCTGGTTAGAAATTTAAATTCAAATTTAAATTTGTATTGTTTTAAATTTAAATTCAAATTACAATTTTAAAAATCGTGAAATACCGTTTCCAACCAAGGCGGGAGTCTGCAAAGAATTTCCGCCCATCCAATCAATAAAGGTTTTGCAATGAATATCAAAAAAACGGCTTTGGGCGTGGGCGTGGGCGTGCTGGCTTTGGTGGCGGTGGGCGTGTGGTTTGGCCGGCCGTATTGGCAGGCAGGCGATGCGGAAAATCATTTAACGCTCTACGGCAATGTCGATATCCGCCAGATTTCGCTTGCTTTCGAGGGCAGCGACCGCGTGGCGGAAATGCGCGTGTATGAAGGCGATAAAGTGAAGGCCGGCCAAGTGCTGGCGGTGCTGGATTCGCAAAGCAACAAATTAAAGCTGGCGCAGGTGCAAGCTCAGGCCGAAGCCTTGAAGCAGAGTTTAGCGGCCTTGCGCAGCGGCAACCGGCCGGAAGAAATCCGCCAGTCGGATGCCAATATGAAGGCGGCGCAGGCGCAGGCCGAGCAGGCGCAGTTGCAGTTGCGCCGTTTGCAGAATACGGCTGCCGACAGCGAAGGGGCGGTCAGCAAGCAGGATTTGGATGCCGCCCGTGCGCAATATAAAGAGGCGCAGGCGAGACTGGAAGCCAGCCGCGAAAGTTTGCGGCTGATGCGCGTCGGTACGCGTAAAGAAGATGTCGCCCGCGCCGAGGCGCAACTGAAAGCGGCGGAGGCCGAAGCGGCGCTGTTGCAATACAACATCGACCAATCGGAATTGAAAGCGCCGCAAAACGCGGTGGTGCGCGCGCGCCTGCTGGAGCCGGGCGACATGGCTTCGCCGCAGCGCCCCGCCTATACGCTGGCGCTCACCGAGCCGAAATGGGTGCGCGCTTATGTGAACGAGCCGCAGCTGGGCAAAATCCGCCCGGGCATGAAAGCCGAAGTGCGCACCGACAGCGCGCCAAACCAACCCATTGCCGGCCGCATCGGCTATATCTCGTCGGTAGCCGAATTTACGCCGAAAACCGTGCAGACCACCGATTTGCGCACCGATTTGGTGTATGAAATCCGCGTGCTGGTGGACGATCCGCAAGACAGCCTGCGTCTCGGCATGCCCGCCACGGTTGACATCGACTTGCAGCAAAGTGCCGACAACAGGCCGTCTGAAAACCGCGCCGCTTCGGGAGCGCATTGATGGATGCTCCGGCCTGGGCGGTGCAGGCGCAGGGTGTCAGCCGCAGCTTCTACAGCAAAGAAACCAAGCAGACCACGCAGGCTTTGCGCGACATCAGCCTGACCGTGCCGCACGGTGCCGTAACCGCGCTGGTGGGGCCGGACGGCGCGGGCAAAACCACGTTTCTGCGCCTGATTTCCGGCCTGCTGCTGCCCGACAGCGGCAGTCTCACCGTGCTGGGTTTGGACGCCGCCGCCTCGCCGCAGGAAATCCAAAACCGCATCAGCTATATGCCGCAGAAGTTCGGCCTGTATGAAGATTTGAGCGTGCAGGAAAACCTCGATCTGTATGCCGACCTGCACGGCGTGCCGCAAGACATACGCCGCGAACGCTTTGCGCGCCTGCTGGAGATGACCGATCTGGCGCGTTTTACCGCACGGCCGGCCGGCAAACTTTCCGGCGGCATGAAGCAGAAACTCGGCTTGGCCTGCACGCTGGTGCGTTCGCCCGATTTGCTGCTGCTCGATGAGCCGACGGTAGGCGTCGACCCCTTATCGCGGCGTGAACTGTGGGAAATCATCGCCCAACTGGTGGGCGAGGAATCGCTGTCGGTGGTGCTGGCCACCGCCTATATGGACGAAGCCGAACGTTGCGCCCAAGTGTATGTGATGCACGAAGGGCAGATTTTGGCCGAAGGCACGCCGCACAGCCTGCGTGAACGTGCCCAAGGGCATTGTTTCAGCTACGCACCGCCGCCCGACGTGCCGCCGCGCACCGTTCAGGCCGCCTTGCTCGACAACACCTCCGAAGTTATCGACGCCGTGCCCCATGCCGGGCAGGTGCACTTTATCGTGCGCGGCACCGAAGTGCCGGCAAGCCTGGGGCTGGCGCCCGAACGCATCACACCGGTGGCGGCGGGTTTGGAAGACAGCTTTATGATGCTGTTGCGCGCGCGGCAGGAAAACGACGCCGGCGCCGATGTTTCCGCCATCGAAAGCAGCGGTGCGCCGCTTGCCCGCGGCAACACCCCGGCAATTGCCATCCGCGATCTGGTGCGCCGTTTCGGCGATTTTGTGGCGGTGGACCACACCACCTTTGATGTGGCACACGGCGAGATTTTCGGCCTGCTCGGCCCCAACGGCGCGGGCAAAACCACCACCTTCCGCATGTTGTGCGGCCTGCTGCCCGCCAGCAGCGGCGAAGCCAGAGTGGCCGGGCTGGACATGCGCACCGCCGCCGCAGACGCGCGCCGCCGCATCGGCTATGTGTCGCAGAAATTCGCGCTCTACGGCAATTTGAGCGTGCTGGAAAACCTGCATTTTTTCGGCCAAGCCTACGGCTTGCGCGGCAAACGCCTGCGCGAGCGCAGCGAAACCGTATTGCGCCAGCTCGACCTGCGCGGATGGGAGCAGAAACGCGCGGGTGAATTGGCCGGCGGCCTGAAACAGCGGCTGGCGATGGCGGTGGGCCTGCTGCACGAGCCGGAAATCCTGTTTCTCGACGAACCGACCAGCGGCGCCGACCCGCTGGCACGCCGCGCGTTTTGGCGGCGCATCACCGCGCTGGCGCAAAACGGCACCACCATCGTGATCACCACCCACTTTATGGAAGAGGCCGAATACTGCGACCGCATGGTGATTCAGGACGCCGGCAAAATCCTCGCACTGGGCACGCCCGCCGAAGTGCGCGGTCAGGCCGGCGAAACCGCTACGCAGCGGCTGGATATGGAGCAGGCGTTTATCGGTATCGTTGAAAAAGCCCGTGCCGAGCGGAAACAGTAATTCAGACGGCCTGAAACGCCTGTCTGAAAACTTAAAAGGCCGTCTGAAAATATATCGGATGCCTGTCTGAAAAAACAAAACCACGGAAAGTTTCCCATGACACCGTCTATCTTCCACGGCATGGTGCGCCGTTTATCCGCGCTGATCAAAAAAGAATTCCGCCAGCTGGTGCGCGACAAAAGCAACCTGATGGTGGGCTTGGGGCTGCCGGCGGTGCTGATTCTGATTTTCGGCTACGGCATCACGCTGGACGTGAAAAACGTGCCGCTGGCGGTGGTGTCGCAAAGCCCGTCGGCCGTCAGCCAGCAGATGATCGAATCCATCGACGGCTCGCCGTATATCACCGTGAAGCAAGTCGCTTCGCAGCAGGCGGCGAAGGAACTCATCATCAGCCATCAGGCGGGCGGCATGCTGTATATCCCGCCCGATTTCGCCGCACAGCTTTCGGCCGGCACGGCGAAGGTGCAGCTGTTGGTTAACGGCGGCGACCAGTCGCGCGCGCAGGCCTTGCTCGGTTATGTCAGCGGCGCGGTCAACCTTTGGCTGCAAGAACAGGGGCTGGCGGGCGCGGGCGGCGGGGTAACGGTGGTCGACCGCATTTGGTTCAATGCCGCCAATTCGAGCACTTGGTATCTGGTGCCCGGCCTGATTGTGCTGATTATGACCTTGGTGGGCGCTTTCCTCACCGCGCTGGTGATGGCGCGCGAATGGGAGCGCGGCACGCTGGAATCGCTGTTCGTTACCCCCGTGCATTCGGTGGAAATTTTGCTCGCCAAAATCGTGCCCTATTTCTGCGTGGGCATGGTGGGCTTGGTGATGTGCCTCGTGGCGGCGCGTTTGCTGTTTAACGTGCCGATACACGGCTCGCTGTGGCTGGTGATGGGCAGCGGCATGCTGTATATGCTGGTGTCGCTGGCCTTGGGGCTGTTGATTTCGGCGGCCACCAAAAACCAGTTCGTCGCCAGCCAGGTGGCGCTGTTGGCGAGTTTCATGCCTTCGATGATGCTGTCGGGCTTTATGTTCGACCTGCGCAATGTGCCAGAGGCCATCAATATCATCGGCCATCTGCTGCCCGCCACGTATTTTATGGAATTGATCAAAACGCTGTTTCTGGCGGGCGACCACTGGCCGACGATTCTCAAAAACGGCGCGATATTGGCCGTTTATGCGGTGCTGCTGCTGGGCCTGGCGGTGCGCGTTACCCGCAAACGCCTGGATTAAGGAGCGATGATGTTGCAACGCCTGCGTGATTATTGGCGCCAGATTCTCAATCTGTGCCACAAAGAATTTCTGGTGATTTTCAAAGACCCGGCCAGCCGCGCGATTCTGATTGCGCCGGCGCTGATGCAGGGGCTGCTGTTCGGCTACGGTGCCACCTATGATTTGGAAGACGTGCCCTATGCGGTGCTGGACCAAAGCCGCGCTGCGATGTCCACCCAACTGCTGGCCAAGTTGGACGGCACCGGCTCGTTCCACCGCATCGCCAACCTGCAAAACCCGCAGCAGGGTGCGGAGCTGATTAACGACGGTAAGGCGCTGCTGGTGCTGCACATTCCCGCCGACTTCGAAAGCAGGCTCGCGGCGGGGCAAAGCGCGCCGGTGCAGGCAATTGTGGACGGGCGCAATTCCACCACCGCCGGCAATGCGCTGTCCCAATTTAGTTCTATCGTAGGCGAATTCAACGCCGTGCTGCCCAATGCCCAAGCGGCGCCGCTTACCGTGCAAAGCCGCGTGTGGTTCAACCCCAACCAAGAATCGCGCTGGACGCTGATGCCCGGCCTGATTGCCTCGCTGAGCATGATGCAGGTGATTATGCTGGCGGCGCTTTCGGTGGCGCGCGAGCGCGAACAGGGCACTTTCGACCAGCTGTTGGTCACCCCCGCCACGCCTGCGCAGATTATGTTCGGCAAGGCCGTGCCTTCGGTGGCGGTGGGGCTGATGCAGTCCACCTTTATTTTTCTGATTATCCGGCTGTGGTTCGGCGTGCCGTTCGCCGGCAGCCTGTTCACGCTGTATCTCTGCCTGACCGCGTTCAATATCGCCGTGGTGGGCGTGGGGCTGTCGATTTCCGCGCTGTCGCTCAATATGCAGCAGGCCATGCTTTACACCTTTGTGCTGATTATGCCGATGACGCTGCTCTCCGGCCTCGCCACGCCGGTGGAAAACATGCCCGATATTTTACAGACGGCCACCTATGCCAACCCGCTGCGCTTCGCCATCGACATGGTGCGCCGCATTTATTTGGAAGGCGCAGGCCTGGCCGACATCAGCCACAACTTCCTGCCGCTCTTCTGCATCGCCGTGCTGTCCATGCCGCTGGCGGCGTGGCTGTTCCGTAACCGTTTGAACTGAATAAGATAAAACCATGAAACCGACTATCCGAATTGCCCGTTTGAATATCGTCTGCACCGCGCTGCTGCTTGGCGCGTGCGCCGTCGGCCCCGACTTCAAAGCCCCGAACGCCGCCACCGCCGTGCCGACCCAGGGCAGCAGCGCGCCCGCCTTAACCCGCACGCTGAACATCAGCCAGCAAAGCCTGCCTGAAAAATGGTGGACGGTGTTCGGCGACGACACCCTCAACGGCTTGCAGGAACAACTGCTTTCCGGCAGCCCCGACCTGCAAACCGCCGCCCTGCGCTTTGCCCAAAGCCGAGCCCGCCAAGGCATCACCGCCGCCCAAAGCGGGCCGCAGGTGGAAGCCAGCGCACAGGCCGGCCGCCGCCGCGTGAGCGAATACGGCAGCGAAACCCGCATGATCAACGCCATCGGCAACGAATCGCTGACCAAGCTGGTGAGCGAACCCTATTCGCTGTATCAGGCAGGTTTCGACGCCTCGTGGGAGCTGGATTTGTGGGGGCGGGTGCGCCGTCTGAACGAAGCCGCCGCCGCCGACAGCGCCGCGGCCGCCGCCACCGTGCGCGACGTGCACTTAACCCTGTCTGCCGAGCTGGCCAAAGCCTATTTCCAACTGCGCCAAGTGCAGCAGCAACAAAAACAAGCCGTCGCCCAAATCCGCTTGGCCGAAAGCCAAACCGGCCTGCTGCAAAGCCAATACCGCAACGGCCTGATTGATCAGGATAAGGTATTGAGCGCCCAAAACCGGCTGTCCGATTTGCGCGCCGCCCTGCCGCAATTGCAGGCGCAGGAAGGCAGCCTCATTAATCAAATCGGCATCTTGGTGAACACCGAACCCGGCAGCCTGAACCAACGGCTGGCCGCGCCAGCCGCCGATAACGCCGCACTGCCCGGCCTCACCCTCGGCATACCTTCCGAAATCCTGCGCCGCCGCGCCGACATCCGCGCCGCCGAAGCCAAGCTGCACGCCGCCACCGCCAACATCGGCGTGGCCGTGGCCGACCTCTACCCGCGCATCACCCTCAGCGCCGGCGCCGGCCTGCAAAGCGTGAGCGGCGGCAACTTCACCGACTGGGGCGCGCGCAACTGGCAGATCGGCCCCGTGCTCAGCCTGCCCGTGTTCAACCGCGCCAGCCTGCGCACCACCGTCGAATTGCGCAAACTCGAACAGCAGGAAGCCGCCATTGCCTACCAAAAAACCGTCTTGTCGGCCTGGCGGGAAGTGGACGACGCTTTGGCCGGCTACGCTTCCGAACAGCAGCAAAACCGCCAACTCAAAGCGCGCTACGCCCAGCAGCAGCAAGCCCTGCGCCACGCCCAAGCCCGGGCGCGCAACGGCTTAACCAACCAACTGCTGGTGTTGCAGGCCGAACAAACCCTGCTGCAAACCGAGAACGACCTCACCGCCAGCACCGCCCGCCTGCGCACCGGTTTGGTGTCGCTGTATAAAGCCGCCGCCGGCGGCGGTGTGGTCGAAGCGGGGGAAAGCAGTTCTCGTCCGTGATGGTTGGCTGGTGTGGCAATGCAAAATATTCAGGCCGTCTGAAAGCAGCAAAACCTTTCAGACGGCCTGAGCGGATTTTGTAGAAAGCCGGTTCAAACCTGCAAATGTTTACGCCAGTCATACTCGGGTCAAGCCCGAGTATGATGACACTGTTACTTAACCATAACTTGCAAAGGTCTCGGGCTGAAAAAGGCCGTCTGAAAGGTTTTGCTGCTTTCAGACGGCCTCGGTTTTCTTGAAACCGATATTGCTATCTATTCACGCCAGCCGCATCAGTTCAAACAATTCCCGCAGCAGCCCGAAAGTATTATCCACTTCGGGCTGTTGTTCCTGTTCCAGCCAATAGCGCGTGTTCGCCATCGCCAGCGCGGCATACATGGCGGCCTGATAGCGGCGCGCTTCGGGGCTTTGCTCGGGGCGCTGGCTTTCGGCATGGCGGATAAAGGCGTTTTGCAGGATTTCCTGCATGTCGCGGTAGAGGTGCAGGCGTTTGGTTTCCACCTGCCACAAGGCCAATACTTCGCGGCGGTGTTGGTACAGCTGCGGCATATTGTCGTTTAAAAACAAACCCAAATCGGCGGCAGCGAAGCGTTCGGCCACGCCTTCGGCGTAGCGTTGCCTGAATTCGGCAATCATCGCCGAGGCCAGGCTGCTTTTGCCCGAGTAGTATTTATAAAAAGTGGAGCGGTTCACCAGCGCGGCATCGAGAATGTCCTGCACAGCGATGTCTTTAAACGGTTTGTGCTGCAACACGTCAATCAGCGCATTGCGGATGGCACGGTGGGTTTTGATGATGCGCGGGTCGGTGTAGTCGGTCATGATTTCGGAGAAAATCGGAAAAGCCTGATTTTCTCTATTTTTGTTTGGATAAGCAAACAAAATTCTTAAAATATATGTTTTTCCAAACGGATAAAATATTTTTGGCGGTTTGCAGGCCGTCTGAAAATACCTAGAATCCGCCGCATTGATAAAACTGTTTAACGAAGGAAATTAAGATGTATTTCGGCCATTTTGCCGTTGCCGCGGCACTAAAAGCCCATAAACCCGAAGTACCCGCGTTGCCGCTGTTTATCGGCGCGGGGGTGATTGATATTGTTAACGGCCTGATGATTGTCGGCGGCGCCGATGTGGTGCGCGGCAATTTGAATACGCTGCCGTATCTGTATTTCGATTTGGTGTTTATCGATTGGGATCATTCGCTGTTGATGGCGGCGGTGTGGTCGGCGCTGTTTGCGTGGATATGCAAAACGTTTTACAAAAGCGGCAAAATCGCGTGGTTTGCCTTTCTCTGCTCGATGCTGCATTGGCTCGCCGACGTGCCGGTGCACAATGCCGATTTGGCGCTTTATCCTTATTCCGACATCAAATTCGGCTGGGGCTGGTGGGCAAAATACGGCGAATGGTCATGGGGCATCGAAGTGGCGTTTATGGCAGTGCTGCTGGCTTATGCGTGGGTGAAATCCAAAGCGCAGGGTGTCAACCTGACTTGGCAGGTGCTGTTTTTGAGTTTTACCGCCGTGAATATGTCGCCGTGGTTATCGCCGATGAAACACGTGGCCACTTTGCCCGAGCCGTGGGCGCATCTGATTTATGGTTTTCTGGTTACCGTCGGCTATGTGATCCCGCCCTTGATTCTGGTGTGGCTGTATGCGCGGCAGCGTAAAGACGTGACATGGTATTGGGCGTGATGGTGTGCAGTCAAAACAACCCGAAGCTTCATTTGCTTCGGGTTGTTTTTTGCTGCGTAGGGAATGGTTTAGGGCAGCAGAACCGTTAATCAATTTAAGAAAAAGTACCCGTCATACTCGGGCTTGACGATGTGCCTGTCTGAAACGCATTGGCTTGTTACACCACTTCAAACTGTTCACTGCTACGGTCACGCAAGGCATTAAGTGCGAGGGCGTGGATCAGTGCGGTCGGTGCGGTGCACAAATCCGACAGTACGCGCACATGATAGGGCGCGGTATCGGGCGATAAGGCGGTATGGGTAACACAGTTTTGCGTCATGATGCCGCAGATGTCGATGTGCGTAACACCATGTTTGGCTAAAATTTCATTCAAGCCAGTATTCAGAAAACTGTCGGCATGTTCTTTTTCCACCAAAGGTTTGTCGGCCAGTAAGCCGGCAACCGATTCATGCAGCGCCGCACCGTGAGAACCGCGGGCAAACAAGGGTGCACCTGCGGGAGTAAAGTGCTGCACGCCGATCACCAATTGCTTATCTTGAACCCGGCGGATATGCTCGGCGATTTTGGCGGCGGTTTCATCGGCGTTTTCCTGAGGAAAGGCGCCGTTTGCGCCGGCGAAATATTCGTTTTGCACATCAATTACCAGTAAAGCGTGTGTCATCTTTTTTGCTCCGAAGGGGTTAGGAAGGTTGATGATACGGATTTTTCAGACGGCCCGACAGCGTATAATTCACGTTTTACGGCATAAAAACAGAGAAAATGAAAAAATTCGACGATAAAACCAGTCAAGCCATTTTGCGCGAGCTCCGGCAAAACGCTCGCATCAGCTGGCAGGATTTGGGGCGCGCCGTTCATCTGAGCGGGCAGGCGGCGGCGGAGCGGGTGCGGCAGATGCAGGAGGCGGGCGTATTCGGCGGCTATACCTTGCGCGAATCCCGGGCGCGCCACTTCATCGGTATCACCATGCAGCATACCCGTTTCGATGAGTTCGAGCGCTGGCTCTGCAATAACCCGAATGTGGAAAGCATAGACAAAACCAGCGGCGATATTTGCTATACGGTTGTTTATATAGCAGAAACGCCCGAAGAGCTGGAACGGTTTCTGAATGATTTGCTGCGACACGGCAGCTATCGTTTGAACAGCAGCATCCGCAGGGTAAAGTAGCGCATGCCTGTCTGAAAGCAGAAGATTTTCAGACAGGCAACGGATAACGCAGCATCTCGATCAGCGCGCGCAAAGCAGCCGAGGTGCGGCGGCTGGGGTAATACAGAAAAAAGCCAGAATAAGGCGCGCACCAATCTGCCAGCACGCGCACCAATTGCCCGCGTTCAAGATACTGGTTGCACAGTGAGACTTCAGAATAGGCCAGTCCCACGCCATCCAGTGCCGCCTGTTGCATCAATTCAAAATCATCCAGCATCAGCGGGCCGCTCACCGTCACATTGATTTTCTGTCCGTTTTTGGCGAATTCCCAGCGATAAGGTTTTCCAGCGCTGCTTTGCCGCCAGCCGATGCAACGGTGCGCCGTTAAATCGTGGGGCGTTTGAGGTATGCCGAAGCGTTGGAAATATTCGGGTGAGCCGACCACGGCATCGCAAAAATCCGCCGTAATGCGCACGGCCACCATGTCTTTCTGCACACGCTCGCCCAAGCGGATGCCGGCATCAAAGCCTTCCTTCACAATATCGACAAACCCGTTATCGACAGAAATATCCAAGAGCACATCGGGATAGCGGTCGGAAAATTCACGGAAACGCGGTGCCAATACATGCGCCGCTGCCATACGCGGTACGGAAAGCCTGACCGTACCGGCCGGATGTTGACGGAACGGATTTATATGCTCCACCGCCGTGGCAATATCGGCAAAGGCCGGCGCAGTTTGCGCATACAGCGCTTGCCCCGCTTCCGTGGGTGACACGTGGCGGGTGGTACGGTGCAAAAGCACCACACCGAGGCGGTTTTCTAGCGTGCGCATGGCATGGGATAAGGTGGAGGGCTGCATCTCCAAGCGTGCCGCCGCTTTGCGGAAACTGCCGGTCTCCACAATGGCAATGAAGGCGGCAAGATTGAAGTAGTCGGTGCTTTTCATGCGTTTCCCAAAAGATTGATGGCTTAATTTCATCAAGCCATACAAGAAAATATGGCTTATCAGCAGCAATCATCGCATTTATCATGCTTTTTGTCATGATTAATGGAGCTTTTGATGAAACGCCCAACAAATACTGCTCGTGCCTTGAGCCTGATATTAGCCTTATCGGTGGTTTTGCCTTTGGCCGCGTGCGCGGGCAATCAAGTACCTCCGCCGGTAGCAGAAACCGTTGCCTTCACCACGCCGCCGGAAAGCAGCTTTCCCGAAGGTGTGGCATGGCATCCGGGCAAGCAGGCCTTTTTGGTATCCGCCTTGCGGGGTGGTAGCGTGGGGCTGGTGGATTTATCCGGAAAATACCGTGTATTTGCCGACGATGCCCGCCTGATTACCACCTCCGGTGTTGTCTTTGATGCGCCGCGCCAGCGCATTCTGGTTGCCAATGAAGATGTCGGCATTTCTCCGCGAGGCAGTACGCAAAGCCTGAAGCGCACCGCACAGGTATTCGAGCTAGATGGAAACAGCGGAGAAGTGCGACGAGTCTACGATTTTTCCCATTTGAGCCAGGGCGCCACGCTGTCCAACGACCTCACCGTTGATGACCAAGGCAATATCTATGTAACCGACAGCTTCCAGCCACAGATTTATAAAGTGGCGCAGGGCAGCGGCGAGGTGTCAGTGCTGGTGCGCGATGCCCGTCTGAAACCCGAAAGCCGTGATCCTGCCACCGGCCTTTTACCTAATCTGAACGGCATTGTTTATCACCCGCAAGGATTTTTGCTGGCAGGCGATTATGTGCGGGGCAAGATTTGGCGTATTCCGCTGGATAACCCTGCGGCATTGGCCGAAGTGGCTCTGCCGCAGCGTCTCAAAGGCCCAGACGGATTGTTGTTGCAAAATGCGCAAACCTTGGTTGCTGTGGAAACTGCAAAAGCGTCTGACGGCAGTGGCATGCAGAGCTTCGTTAGCCAGCTGCGCTCCCGCGACAACTGGCACAGCGCCGAACTTGTCAGCCAGCGCGAACTGCCCGGCACGCAAGGCGCCACCACCGCCACCTTACGCAACGGGCAAATCTGGGTGGTCAACTCCCGCTTTCCGCAACTGTTCGGCAATCCGCAAGCCGACACCGTTACCGGCTTTGAACTTTTGCGTTTGGCTGAATAAAAGGCTTACCGGCTAAAGAGTGGCAACGTGGGTGTTTCCCCTTCTTCTCCTCCCTGCCAGAAAAACCACGCTGGCAGCCAGCAGGTCGGGCATAAATGCCCGACCTACGGAACTGCGAACTCAAAATTCGGCTTTTTCTCCTTTCCATCCAGTTCGTCGCAGGAAGGTTTCCCAATTTAAAGCATCCGGGGTGATGTGTTCCGGGCGGTTGGCCGGGCTGAAATAGCCGTATTCTACTGCATATTGCACCATCCCCAACAACTCTTGCACCAGTAATTCGTTAGCGGCAAACTCGGGAAAATAGTGTAACAACCCTTCTCGGGTATAAGCATTGCGGTATTCGGCGGGAATACCTGTTAAGCGGGTAAAGGTTTCCACCATTTCGCGCGGGCTTATCCAATCGCCCACCAACGGTACGGTTACGCCGTCGTAGTCTTCAGGCCGTTTGAAAATGTCCAACACCGCAGGGCCGGTGATGCTTAACGGATCGGCAAAAGGAGCACGGAAGTCCTCGGGCAAAT
>JBHALY010000054.1:0-2989 GCA_041827905.1 Neisseria dentiae | reverse complement strand
GGGAAAGCGGTCGATGTGCTTGGCAATCATGGCTTGGGCGGTTTGTTGGAAGAAGGTGCTCATGAGAAATCCCCTAAATATCTTGGGGAGAATTTAGGGGATTTTAGGGAATTTTGCAAAGCTCTCGGCCTGTTGGTTTGCAGCCGGTTACACGCCCTGTTTCAAACTGGCTTCGATAAAGCCGTCCAAATCACCGTCCATCACGGCTTTGATGTTGCCCACTTCGTAAGAGGTGCGCAAATCTTTGATGCGCGACTGGTCGAACACATACGAGCGGATCTGGTGGCCCCAGCCCACGTCTGATTTGCCGTCTTCCAGCGCCTGCTTTTCTTCGTTGCGCTTGCGCATTTCCAGCTCGAACAGCTTGGCTTTGAGCATATTCATGGCTTCGTCGCGGTTGCGGTGCTGCGAGCGGTCGTTTTGGCACTGCACCACGATGCCGGTGGGGTTGTGGGTGATGCGCACGGCGGAGTCGGTTTTGTTGATGTGCTGGCCGCCCGCGCCGGATGCGCGGTAGGTGTCGATACGCAGGTCGGCGGGGTTGATTTCCACTTCGAAGCTGTCGTCCACTTCGGGGTAAACGAACACCGAGGCAAACGAGGTGTGGCGTTTGTTGTTGGAATCGAACGGCGAATAGCGCACCAAGCGGTGGATGCCGGTTTCGGTGCGCAAAAGGCCGTAGGCATATTCGCCTTCGAGCTTGACGGTGGCGCGGTTGATGCCGGCGATGTCGCCTTCGTCTTCTTCGAGCACTTCCACCTTAAAGCCCTTGCGCTCGGCGTAGCGCAGATACATGCGGTAGAGCATGCCCGCCCAGTCTTCGGCTTCGGTGCCGCCGGCGCCGGCGGTGATGTCGATAAAGCAGTTATTCACGTCGGCGGGCTGGTTGAACATGCGTTTGAATTCCAAATCGGCCATCATCTGCTCGAGTTTGGCGATGTCTTCCTGCACGGCGGCGAAACCGGCTTCGTCGTTTTCTTCCACCACCATTTCGAGCAGCTCGCGGTTGTCGTCGATGCCGGCGGCGATGTTGTCGAGCGTGAGCACGATGCCTTCGAGCACTTTGCGCTCTTTGCCGATTTCTTGGGCTTTTTTGGGGTCGTTCCAAAGGTCGGGGTCTTCGGAGAGGCCGACCACTTCTTCGAGGCGGTCTTTTTTGCCGTCGTAATCGAGATAGCCGCGGATGTCGCTGCTGCGGCCGGCAAGGTCGCCCAGCATGGCGTTCAATTGGTTGACGGTTTCGGCTTCAATCATGGTTTTCTCTTGCTAAGGTCTTTATTTTAAGGGGCGTATTGTACTGGATTTTATGAGTGCGGGCTATGGAGAAAGGCCGTCTGAAAAGGATTTCAGACGGCCTGTGTGTTTTGTGTTCCGGTCAGCGCTTGGCTTTAAACCCCAGCAGATGCTGTTGCGTGGCCAGCCATGCGCCGGCGATGCCGAGGGCGGCCACGGCGGCGAGCACCAGCAGCACTTCCCAAAAATAGAAGAAACGCCATTCGATGTTCAGCCCGTAGGGTTTGAAAATCTGATCGACCAGCGGTTTCGACACGTTCACCAGCCAGGCGCACAGCCCCAGGCTCACGGCCACGGCGAGCACGCTCTGCCAGGCGGCCAGATAAAGAAAGGGGCGGCGGATAAACGAGGCGGGCGCGCCCAAAAGTTTGGTGATTTCGATTTCTTCTTTTCGGCTCAAGA
Source organism: Neisseria dentiae (assembly GCA_041827905.1). GTDB lineage: Bacteria > Pseudomonadota > Gammaproteobacteria > Burkholderiales > Neisseriaceae > Neisseria > Neisseria dentiae_B. The sequence goes on along the minus strand of JBHALY010000054.1, from coordinate 1,294 downwards.
TTTGCAGGCGGATGGTGTTGTGCGCCACCAAAACGAAAGCCACGCCGAGGGTGAAAGCGAGAAACCAGAAAACCTTATGCGCGAAGTCGTTGATTTGGTAGAGCGTCTGCATCCATTCGGTGTCGAGCTTGGCTTCCTCCACCATCGGCAGTTCGGCCAAATCTTTTTGCAGCGCCGTCATTTCTTCGGGCGGCGTGGCGGGGTCGGGGGTAACGATAAACACGTCGGGCAGCGGGTTTTCGTCGAGCATCGACACCAAATCTTGGCCGCCCATGCTGGTTTGCAGCTCTTGCAGGCCTTTTTGTTTGCTCACGAATTCGTTTTTCTGAATGCGTTTGTCTTGCGCGAGCAGGTTTTTCACGGCTTCGGTGTCGCCCGTGTCGGCGCCCAGCTCCATATAAACGGTAATCTGCGGCGATTCGTTGAGCTTGCCGACCACGGCCTGCGAGCTTTGCACACCCAAATAAAGCGCGAGCGGCAGCGTCATCGCCACTGCCAGCATCAGCAGGATCAGCAGCGTGCCCACGGGCTGTTTCAGCAGCTGGCGGACGGCATTGGCGGCGGCGTCAAGGTGGAGCGATACATATTGGCTCATGATGTGAACCTGCCTTCCTGCAAGCGCAAAATGCGGTGGCCGTAGTCGGCCATCAGGGTTTCGTCGTGCGCGGCCACGATAACGGTAGTGCCGGCTTCGTGGAAGGTTTTGAACAGTTCCATAATGTCTAGGGCGTAGGCGCGGTCGAGGTTGGCGGAAGGTTCGTCGGCAATCAGCAGGCTGGGCTGGTGCACCACGGCGCGGGCGATGCACAGGCGCTGCTGTTCGCCGCCGGAAAGGGTGATGGGGTCGGAAAGCTCGCGGCCGCCCAAGCCCACTTTTTCGATGGCGATGCGGGCGCGTTTGTCGGCCTGTTTGGCATCGTAGCCGATGATGCGCAGCGGCAGCAGCACGTTTTGCAGCACGTTGCGGTCGTAAAGGATTTTGTGGTCTTGGAACACGATGCCGATGTGCTGGCGCATAAAGCCGATTTGGTTGTCGTTTAAATCGCCGATGTTTTGGTTGTTCATCCACACCTTGCCTTCGGTGGGCTTGGTGATGCCGGCGATCAGTTTGAGCACGGTGGATTTGCCCGCGCCCGAATGCCCGGCCACGAAAATCATTTCGCCTTTGCTGATTCTGAAGCTGACGTTTTTCAGCGCCTGAAAGCCGCCGGGATAGGTTTTGGAAACTTGTTCGAAACGAATCATAGGTTTATCCGGTGAAGTTGGTTTCAGACGGCATCAGGCCGTCTGAAAG
>JBHALY010000053.1:0-7934 GCA_041827905.1 Neisseria dentiae | reverse complement strand
TGAACTGTCCCCCAATACTTGGACAAGTTAAGAGTCTTTCTCAAACAGCCTGTTCAAGCTGGGTTCTGTAGTCGACAGGACTCAGCTTTTTTAAGTTTAAACTAATCCGTTCATGATTGTAGTAATGTATGTAATCATCTATTACCTCTGTCAGCTCCGCCACCGACAGCGCACCTTCCTGATAGAAACTCTCCGTTTTCAGTGTACCGAAGAAACTCTCCATCGGCGCATTGTCCCAGCAATTGCCTATTCGCGACATACTTTGCACAATCCCTTTCTCAGCCAGTTTCGTTCGATAAGCCTCGGTGCGGTAAAGTACACCCTGGTCGGAATGCAGCAGCGGCGTTTGGCCTTTCAGACGGCCGAATGCTTGGTCCAACATTTGCGCCACCATTTTACTGTTTGCTCTGCGGCCTAAAGAATAGGCCACAATCTCCCGATTAAACACATCCAATATCGGCGATAAGTACAGCTTCCCGTCTGTGCATTTGAACTCCGTCACATCGGTCAGCCATTTGTCTGCCGGTTTGTCGGCAGTAAACTCTCGATTGAGAATATTGTCCGAAGCCTCTCCTACTGCTTGCGGACGGTAGGCTTTTTTACTGCGGACTTTGGCTTTCAGTCCCAACAAACCCATAATGCGCTGCACTTTCTTTTTGTTCCACGACAATACGGCGGCAATCCGCCGATGACCGTAACGGCCTTTGTGTCGGCGATAGACTTCACTCACGGCGGTTTTGGCCGCCGCATCGGGATCGGCTTTGCCGATATGGTAATGAAAGCTGCTTTTGGGAATGCCGGCACTGTGCAGCAGATATTTCAGCGGGTGTTTCGCCCTCAACGTTTGAACGGTTTCGCAGCTTTGGCGGCGTTCTTTTCGTTGAGGGCTTTCATGTGCTTTAGGTAGTCGTTCTCCGCCCTCATGTAACGTAACTCTTCAATCAGTTCCGCCTGGGTTTTTTCGTGGTCGGGTTTGTCGACGATAAACGGGTTTTTGCGTTTGGTCTTCATAGAGGCAGCCTGCGGGTGTTGAAGTGCGGCAATACCGCCTTGCCGATAGGCGGCTATCCAACGGCGCAGGTGGGTGCGTGAGACGTTGAAGTGCTCCGCGGTGCGCTGTTGGCTGTGCACTTGGTGGTAATGGAGTACGGCTCGGTATTTGAAATCTAGCGTATATTTGGACATAAGAAAACTGCACCTTTTAAAGTTGGAGGGGGTGTCCAACTTTTGGGGTGCAGTTCAACTTGTTTTCAGACGGCCTTTGTTTTTTGATGAACGGTTTACTTTCTTAACGAAGCGAACACATCGAAATAAGTGGGGAAGGTTTTGTGCGTGCATTTAGGGTCGTTGATAACAACCGGCACGCCCAGCAGCGACACCAGCGAAAAACACATCGCCATGCGGTGGTCGTCGTAGGTGTCGATTTCGGCATCGGGCGTGAGCGCGGCGGGCGGGGTAATGTGGATGGCCTCCGGCTCTTCAACCACGGTGGCGCCCACTTTGCGCAGTTCCGCAGCCATAGCGGCGATGCGGTCGGTTTCTTTCACGCGCCATGAGCCGATATTGCGCAGCGAGCAGGGCGCGCCCGTGGCCAAAGCAACCACGGCCAGCGTCATGGCGGCGTCGGGGATATGGTTGGCGTCCAAATCAAAAGGCAGCACTGCTTGGCCGGCGGGGCGGGAAACTTCGATAAAGTTGTCGCCCCAAACCACGGCGGCACCGATTTTTTCAAGCTCGTGCGCAAAGGCCACGTCGCCCTGAATACTGTTTTTGCCGATGCCGGTAACGCGCACAGGCTGGCCGGAAAGCAATCCGGCGGCGAGAAAATAAGACGCGCTCGAAGCGTCGCCTTCCACATAAACGTTTTCGGGCGCATGGTAGCGCGCGCCGGCGGGAATGTTGAACACGCGGTAGCCGCGGTTTTCCACTTGCACGCCGAACTGCGCCATCAGTTTGAGAGTGATGTCGATATAGGGTTTGGAAATCAGCTCGCCCACCATTTCTATGGCAAACGCCTCACCGGTGAGCGGCAGCGCCATCAAGAGCGCGGTAAGAAACTGGCTCGACACGTTGCCTTTGATCGGAATCGTGCGCACGCCGTTGTCGGCGCGTTGGTTGATTTGCAGCGGCGGGTAGTTTTCGTTGCCCAGATAGCGCACGTCGGCGCCGGCAACACGCAGGGCATCGACCAAATCGCCGATGGGGCGCTCGTGCATACGCGGCACGCCGTGCAGGTGGTAATCGCCGCCGAGCACGGCCAGCACGGCGGTGAGCGGACGGAAGGCGGTGCCGGCGTTGCCTAAAAACAGATCGGCACTGCGATTGGGAAAACGCCCGCCGCAGCCGTGCACTTTCAGACGGCCGTCTGAAAGAAATTCGAGCTTCACGCCGAGCGCTTGCAGGGCTTCGAGCATACGGTCGGTGTCGTCGGATTTGAGCAGCGAATGGATTTCGCAGGCGTTGTCGGAAAGGGCGGCCAGCAGCAGCGTGCGGTTGCTGATGCTTTTCGAGCCGGGCAGGGCGATGGTGGAGGGTTTCAGGGCGGCGGCGGGCAGGCGGATGGATTCGGTCATTCGGGCGTTCTTTGTGAGGGAAATCGGGAAAGCCGTATTATGCCAAGAATCGCGGCCGTTGGAAAACCCGCCCGAACAGTGTTTCAGACGGCCTCAAATATGGGTGCCGCTTTATTTTGCGGAATGCTTGTTTTTTGTTTTCAAATCGTGCAACAATGGCTTCGCATTTTGTAACTTGTTGATGTAAATAACATTTTATTTGTTTAGAATATTTATACGATTTATACAAGGAGTACGCGGCATGAGCAAAAACACTTGGCTTCACATCGGTTTGGGCAGTTTTCACCGCGCCCACCAGGCATGGTATCTCAACGAATTAATCAAACAGGGCGACGACAGTTGGACGATTGCGGCCGGCAATATCCGCAACGACAGCGAACACACCATAGAAGCGCTCACTGCACAAAACGGCGAATATGTGCTCGAAACCGTCAGCCCGCGCGGCGAGCGCGAGTATGAAGTGATTAAGTCGATCCGTAAGCTGATTCCGTGGCAGGCCGATTTGGCGCCGCTGATCGAAGAGGGCGCGCAGGAAGCCACCAAAGTGATTGCCTTCACCGTAACCGAGGCGGGCTATTATCTCGACAGCAATTTCAAACTGGTGCAAAGCGATCCTGCGCTGAAAGCCGATCTGGAAGGCGGCAACCAAACCATTTACGGCATCATCGCCAAAATCCTCAAAAAAAGAATGCAGCTTGAAAACGGCGCCGTTACTTTGCTCTGCTGCGACAACGTGCGCCACAACGGCGAGCGCTTCCACGACGGCTTGGTCGAATTTCTCGGTTTAACCGGCCAAAACGACATCATCGAGTGGATGAAAACCAACGTAACCACCCCCAACACCATGGTCGACCGCATCGTGCCTCGCCCGGCCGAAGATTTGCCCGCGCGCATTCAGGCGCAAACGGGCATAGCCGACCAAGCGCCGGTGATGGGTGAAACCTTTATCCAATGGGTGATTGAAGATAATTTCAAAGACAACGTGCGCCCCGCGCTCGAAAAAGTGGGCGTGGAGCTGGTGGAATCGGTGATTCCCTACGAAGAAGCCAAAATCCGCGTGCTCAACGTGCCGCATGCCGCCATCGCCTGGATGGGCACGCTGCTGGGCGAACTCTATATCCACGACAGCACCAATCTCGAAACCGCACGCAAAATCGCCCACGACTACGTTACCGAAGATGTTATCACCAGCCTCGGCAACGATTTGATCGACTTGGGCAAATACCGCGACGTGGTGCTGGATCGTTTCACCAACCCCCATATCAAGGATACCAACCAGCGTGTGGCCGCCGACGGTTTTTCCAAAATTCCCGCCCAAATCCAGCCCACGCTGATCGAGCGTTTCAAACAGGGTGTACGCCCCGCGGCCACCGCCAAACTGCCGGCGCTGTTTTTCGTGTTTATGGAGCGCTGGCACGAAGGCAAACTGCCCTTTGTTTATCAAGACGGTATTCTCGACGAAGCCGCCGTGCACGCGATGTATGAGTCGGCCGACCCCGTGAAAACCTTTGCCGCCGACCAAGCCCTGTTCGGCGAATTGGCAGGCAAGCCTGAGTTTGAAGCCTTGCTGCGCGAACAGGTGGCAGAAGTGCGCAAACTGATCGCTTAACGGCGCAGGCCGTCTGAAAAAACTTTACCGGTTAAGCGGTAAAACCATTTTCAGACGGCCTGTTTTATGCCTGAAGGCCGTCTGAAAAAACAAGCAAAGGAGCAAATATGTATCTCGGTATCGACTACGGCACGTCCGAAATCAAAGCCCTGCTCACCGACGAAGCGGGCAATATCGTGCAAACCCACGGCGTATCCTTAAGCATTCAACGCCCGCAGCCGCATTGGTCGGAGCAGGGCGCCGATGAATGGTGGCGGGCCACAAACGATTTGATGGCGGCCATGCGCGAAAAAAGCGCCGGCGCCTGGCAGCAAATAAAAGCCGTCGGCTTATCGGGGCAGATGCACGGTGCGGTGCTGCTTGATGAAAACAACCAAGCGCTGCGCCCCGTGATTTTGTGGAACGACACCCGCAGCGAAGCCGAATGCGCCGAGCTGGAAGCCGCCGTGCCCGGCCTGCACGCAATTACCGGCAATCTGGCCATGCCCGGGTTTACCGCGCCCAAACTTTTGTGGGTGGCGAAGCACGAGCCGGAAATCTTCGCCCGAACCGCAACCGTGCTGCTGCCGAAAGACTATATCCGCCTGCGCATGACGGGCAGGAAAATATCGGAAATGTCCGACGCGGCAGGCACGCTGTGGCTCGATACCGCCAAACGCGATTGGTCAGACGAAGTATTGGCCGCCTGCAAACTCAACCGCAGCCATATGCCCGAGCTTATCGAAGGCAGCCATAACAGCGGCACGCTGCTGCCCGAAGTGGCGGCGCAATGGGGCTTGCCCGCAAACGTTATCGTGGCGGGCGGCGGGGGCGACAATGCCGCCAGCGCCGTCGGCGTGGGCGCGGTGAACGCGGGCGATGCGTTTGTTTCTTTGGGCACGTCCGGCGTGGTGTTTGTGGTGAACGACAGCTACCGCCCCGCACCGGAAAACGCCGTGCATTGCTTCTGCCATGCCTTGCCCGGGCGCTGGCACCAAATGAGCGTGATGCTCAGCGCCGCCGCCTGCCTGAGCTGGTATTGCCGGCTTATCGGCGTAGAAGAAGCGCAACTGATGGAAGAAATCGCCGCCTTAAGCGCAGAAGAAAAAGCCGCTGCGCCGGTTTTTCTGCCCTATCTTTCGGGCGAGCGCACGCCGCATAACGATGCCGGTGCCAGCGGCAGTTTCCACGGCATACGCCATAGCGCAAACCGAGCGGTGCTGGGGTATGCCGTGGTGGAAGGCGTGGCTTTCGGTATCGCCGACGGCGTGCGCGTGCTGCGGGAAAGCGGCACTCAGATTCAAACAGCCTCGCTGCTCGGCGGCGGCGCACGCAGCCCGTTTTGGGCGCAGCTTCTGGCCGATATTCTGAAGATAAACATCGTCACCCACAAAGGCGGTGCCACCGGCGGCGCCCTCGGTGCGGCGCGGCTGGCCGCTTTGGCTTGCGGCAAAAGCGAAGCCGAAGTGTGCATGAAGCCCGAAACCGACCGTGTCTATACGCCCGATGCGGCGCAGGCGGATTATCTCGCCGCGCGCTACCGGCAGTTCGGGGCCTTATACCGAAACGAGTTGTCGTTCAGACGGCATCAAGATTAAGGCCGTCTGAAACCCGCCGGCCTTTCACGTTTTATTTTGAAGCACATTACAACAATAACGTCGAAGAGGCCGTCTGAAACGTTCAGACGGCCTCTAACTGATAATCCCGATTCAGAGAAAAGAGGTTTTTATGAACAATTTGGAAAATGAAACCAAGCAATGGCTGGGGCTGCCCCTAAACCTGCTGTGGGGCTATGTGGCCATTGCGCTGTTTATGACGGGCGACGGCTTCGAGCTGGCGTTTTTGTCGAAATACATCACCGATTTGGGCTTCACCGAGGCGCAGTCGTCTTCGGCTTTCGCCGTTTACGGTTTTGCCGCCGCGCTGGCCGCGTGGATTTCCGGCGTGCTCGCCGAGATTATCACGCCGCGCAAAGCCATGCTGTTGGGTTTTGTGATGTGGTGTGTGTTTCATGTGCTGTTTTTAGTGTTCGGCTTGGGCGGTAAAAACTACTTTTTCATCATGCTGTTTTACGGTATTCGCGGTTTTGCCTACCCGCTGTTTCTGTATTCGTTTATCGTGATGATCGTTCAAAACGTGAAAAGCACCCAAATCAGCCCCTCGATGGGTTGGTTTTGGACCACTTATTCGGTGGGTATCGGTGTGTTCGGCAGCTTTATCCCCAGCCTTACTATTCCCGCCATGGGCGAAATGGGCACGCTGTGGCTGGCGCTGGCGTTTTGCTTTGCCGGCGGCTTGGTGGCGTTGGTGATGCTGCGTAACGTCAACTCTTATTCGCCCATGCACGGTTTGTCGCGCCAGCAGAAGTTTTCCGAACTCAGCCGCGCCATCACTTTGCTGGTGACCAACCGCAATATTCTGTTTTCAAGCTGGGTGCGGATTATCAACACGCTCTCGCTGTTCGGCTTCGCCGTGATTATGCCGATGATGTTCACCAAAGAGCTGGGGTTCACCACTTCGCAATGGCTGCAAATCTGGACAGTGTTTTTCGCCACCACGCTGGTTTCCAACGTGTTTTGGGGCATCGTGGGCGAAAAATTGGGGTGGATTAAAGTGGTGCGCTGGTTCGGCTGCATCGGCATGGCACTCTCGACGCTGAGTTTTTACTATATCCCGCAGTATTACAACACCATTGCCGAAGCAGGCGTAAACGGTGCCGGCACCGCCGAATTTATGGTGGCGTGGATTCCCGCCATCCTGCTGGGCTGGTTTGTAGCCGCATTCGTGCCGATGACCGCCATTTTCACCACCCTGGAACCCAAGCACCAAGGCGCGGCGATTTCGGTGTATAACCTGTCGGCCGGACTATCGAACTTCCTTGCCCCCGCAATCGCCACCGTTTTGCTGCCGTATTTCAGCTTTATCGGCGTGGTTTACGCCTATACCGCACTGTATCTGTTTGCATTCGCGGTAACTTATTTCATCAAAGTGAAACAGCCGGGATTTGATACGGAAATAGGGCAGGGCGCGGAGCAGAAAGCCTGATGCGGAAGCATACACCGCAGTTTTTCAGACGGCATGAAACCTTTGCAAAAATATCTTAAAGGCCGTCTGAATATGCTTAAATCCCGTCCTTTCCGCGTAGGCGGGAATGGCGGGATTCAGGTTTTTTTAGGAAATGTTTTTTGGGCCTGAGCGAATTTTGTAAAGGCTGAGACCTTTGCAAAAAAGCCGTTTTAATCCTGAATGTATTATATTTCGTTATACTCGGGCTTGACCCGAGTATCTCTTTTTCTTATAAAAACAAACAGATGACCGGGGCAAGCCCGAGTATGACGCAAGTGTTTTTAAGGTGTCTAAAAAATTTAGCAAATGAGACCTTTGCAAAACCTCATGAACACCAATAAAAACCAAAACAGCCGTCATTCCCGCGCAGGCGGGAATCCATCTTAAAATTTCAGAAACTTATTTTATTCAATAGGTTGCCATGTTCCAAAATGGATTCCCGCCTGCGCGGGAATGACGTCGATTCTTTATACAGTGGTTTTTCAGGGAGTTTTGCAAAGGTCTCAAAGGCCTCAGGCTCCGTGCGAAGAAAAAAGCACCGATTAAATCGGTGCTTTTTTGTGAAGAGGTTTGGCGGAGTGGACGGGGCTCGAACCCGCGACCCCCGGCGTGACAGGCCGGTATTCTAACCAACTGAACTACCACTCCGCGCAAGAAACTTGGTGGGTGATGACGGAGTCGAACCGCCGACATTCTGCTTGTAAGGC
>JBHALY010000052.1:0-4745 GCA_041827905.1 Neisseria dentiae | reverse complement strand
AGTCGGTTGGATAAAGAAAGCGGCATTGTACCGCAATGCCCGCGTTTTCGGCAGGCATTCGGCGGGTTTTCGCGTCAAACCGCAGAGCCTAAAACCTTTGCAAAAAACCTTAGGGAGTGTGGTCAGAAGGCTTGCGAAGCGGTTTTTTGAGAAAAAATCCGCAGATGCAAGGCAAAAAGCGCAGCAAGATTGGACATCTTGCGAGCATTTTTAACGCAGCAGATGCGGATTTTGACCAAAAATACCGCCGCAATGTTTTCTGACCACACTCCCTAAGGCCGTCTGAAAGCGAACAACCTTTTCAGACGGCCTGTTATTGAAATATCCGCGCTTTTAAAACTACCGTTTTTCCAGCCAGATTACGCTGACCATGCGGCCGGTTTGGCCGTCGCGGCGGTAAGAGAAGAAGGTGTCGCGCTCCAGCACGGTGCAGCGGTTGCCGCCGTAAACCATGCCCACGCCTTCGTTTTGCAACACCAGGCGGGCAAGGCGGTAAATATCGGCCAGGTATTTGCCGCCGCCGATCGGTTCGAAGGCTTGGCCGGCGGCGGGGTTTTGCGCGCAGAAGGCATCGTAAACATCCTGCCCCACCTCAAAGGCTTCGGGGCCGATGGCGGGGCCGAGATAGGCCATGATTTCAACGGGCGGCACGTTCATGGCGGCAATGGTGTTTTGCAGCACGCCGCCGGCCAAGCCGCGCCAGCCCGCGTGTGCGGCGGCCACTACGGTGCCTGCGCGGTCGCAAAACAACACAGGCAGGCAGTCGGCGGTCATGCTGGCGCAGGCGGCGGTGCCGGTGGTGTCGAACGAGGCGTCGGCATCGGGCGGGGTGCCGCCGATATGGTCGGCGGCATTCACCACAACGGCGCTGTGGATTTGGTTGAGATACACCACCGGCACGCCGGTTTGCCGCCCGACCGTTTCGCGGTTTTGCCGGACATGCTCGGGGTTATCGCCCACATGCGCACCCACGTTCAGGCTGCGGTACACGCCTTCGCTCACGCCGCCGTTACGGGTGGTGATCAGGGTTTTCACATTGGCGGGCGCCGGCCATTCGGCTTGGAAAAACGGAGCACCGCTGCGGTTGATGCCGATGGCGGCGTTTAAATCGAATCGGTTCATTAATGAAAATCCGCTTGGTGAAGGGTTGAGGCCGTCTGAAACGTTTTCAGACGGCCTGATGTTTACTGCTCCTTACCGCAGCAGGCTTTGTATTTTTTGCCGCTGCCGCACGGGCAGGGATCGTTGCGGCCTATTTTGGCACCTTCGCGGCGCACGGTTTGCGGTTTGTTTTTCACGCTCTGCCAGTAGTAATAAATATCCAGCAGCACATGGGGCAGCTCGGATTCAAGCTGGGTCAGCTCGCGGGTGGTGAGGTGCAGCACCATTTCGCCGTTTTCGTCTTCGTCGTAGATGCCGCCCAGCGCCATGATGGGGTAGAACAAATCTTCAAACTCTTCGTCGTTGGCGGCCTCGAACCAGTCGGTCGGCACCACGTCGAGCGCATACAGATAGGCGTTGCACCAAGTGTGGAAATCGGGGTTGCCCGCTTCGTCGTCATACAGCCATAAATCGGGCAGCATCCTGCCGTCGAGCTTCATGCGCATATCGAGCACCATCTCCAGCACCAGCGATTCGATTTCCTGCTCTTCGGCCGGGGTGAACTGGTGTTCGCCGCCCATCACTTCGGGCAGCCATTCGCCGGTGTTCAGCTCGTCGGGGCCGGTTAACAGCGCCAGCATATACGCCTGCACTTCGTCGCAGCGCATGGTGGCGCCGGTTTCCGCTTTGGGATCGAGCAGCTGCGCAAGCCGTTGTTGTGAAGATTCGTCAAACATTATTGAGTGTTCCTTGTGGGTAGTCCGGTTGTTTCAGGCGGCCTTTCGGCTTGCAGGCCGTCTGAAAAATATAATTAAAGCCGCTGGCGCATCTGTTCAAACAAACACACCGTTGCCGCCATCGCCACGTTGAGCGATTCGGTTTGCCCCGCCATGGGGACTTTCACGCAGCCGGTTACGCGCGCCAGCAATTCCGCGCCCACGCCGCTGCCTTCGTTGCCGAACACCCAGGCGGCGGGGCGGGTTAAATCCATGCGGTAAAGGTTGCGCTCGTTTGTTTCGGATAAGGCGGTTGCCCAGATGTTATCGCCGTAGCCCGCGCACCATTGCGCCAAATCGGCGCGCTCAAACACATTGAGCAGAAAATGCGCCCCCATACCGGCGCGCAAAACTTTCGGCGCCCATACATCGGCGCAGTCTTTGCCCAAAACCAATTGCTTCACGCCCGCAGCCGCCGCGCTGCGCATAATGGTGCCGACGTTGCCCGGGTCTTGCACACGGTCGAGCACCACGCAGTCGCCCTGCTGCGGCAATGCACCGGATGCGGGAATTTCGATTAACGCCAGCACTTCCTCGGCCTCGGCAAGGCCGCTGATTTTCGGGAGCACGCCCGCCGATGCCAGCGTAATCCGGTTTTCGGGCAGTTGCGCCAGCAAAGCCGCCACTTCGTGCAGATGCCGTTTGTTTTCGGGCACATAAACCTGAAGCGGCTCCCCGCCCGCCTGCAAATAAACCTGTAAAAGATGCACGCCTTCGAGCACGGTTTGGCCGTGTTCGCGGCGGGTTTTACCGTGCGAAAGCAGTTTTGCCACGTGCTTGAGCTGTTCGTTGCGGGCGGAGGTAATCTGTTTCATAGGCGGCATTATAATATTTTTCAGACGGCATGAGGATTTATCGGCGCAGAGGCCGTCTGAAAAACCTTGCGGGCAGCAACATTTCCTTAACGAAAAACGGTACAATCAGCCCCGTTCAGCTAACCGATCGACAAAGGAAACCCGAAATGAGCAAACAAATCGTCATTCTGCCCGGCGACGGCATCGGCCCCGAAATCACCGCCCAAGCCGTGCGCGTGTTGGACAAATTGATTTCAGACGGCCTCGACGTGCAATATCAATACGCCCCCATCGGCGGCGCCGGCTACGACGAATACGGCCACCCCTACCCCGAATTCACGCAAAACCTGTGCCGCGCCGCCGATGCGGTGCTGCTGGGCGCGGTGGGCGGCCCGCAATACGACAACCTCGACCGGCCGCTGCGCCCCGAACGCGGCCTGTTGGCCATCCGCAAAGATTTGAACCTGTTTGCCAACCTGCGCCCCGCCATTCTTTATAAAGAGCTGGCCAACGCCTCCACCCTGAAACCCGAAGTGGTGGCCGGTTTGGATATTCTGATTGTGCGCGAACTCACCGGTGATATTTATTTCGGCGAACCGCGCGGCATCCGCACGCTGGAAAACGGCGAGCGCGAAGGCTTCAACACCATGAAATACAGCGAGGGCGAAATCCGCCGCATCGCCAAAGTGGCATTTGAAGCCGCACAGAAACGCGGCAAGAAACTGTGTTCGGTGGATAAAGCCAACGTGTTGGAAACCACCGAATTGTGGAAAGAGATTTTCAACCAAACCGCCAAAGATTACCCCGATGTGGAACTGAGCCATATGTATGTCGACAACGCCGCCATGCAGCTCGTGCGCGCGCCCAAACAGTTCGACGTGATCGCCACCGGCAATATCTTCGGCGACATCCTTTCCGACCAAGCCTCGATGCTCACCGGCTCCATCGGTATGCTGCCCTCCGCCTCGCTGAACGAAACCGGCAAAGGCTTATACGAACCCTCGCACGGCTCCGCGCCCGACATCGCCGGCCAAAACAAAGCCAACCCGCTGGCCACGATTCTGTCGCTCGCCATGCTGGTGCGCTACAGCCTGAACGACGAAGCACGCGCGCAGCAAATCGAACAGGCCGTGCAGAAAGTGCTGGAACAAGGCTGCCGCACCGCCGATATCTACGAAGAAGGCACACGTTTGGTTTCCTGCTCCGAAATGGGCGATGCCGTGTTGGTGGCGCTGTAAGTTGATACGGTAAATCAATTATTTTAGATGCAATGCAAAAGTTACAGGCCGTCTGAAAAACTTTTTTCAGACGGCCTGTTATCTTTGCAAAATTCAAATTACCTACAAAAACCTGTTCCGTCATTCCCGCGTAGGCGGGAATCCAGGTGCTCGGCATACAAGTGTTTGTTTAATCAATACTTCAATGTTTACCTCTGGATTCCCGCCTACGCGGGAATGACGGTGTTAAGCATTTCAGACGGCCTCAAGATATTTTTACAAAGGTATCGACTTATTATCTTTGCAAAATTCCTTTCAACATCTTCAAATCTCTGCGTTATGCCCGGGCTTGACCCGGGCATCTTTGTTGTTTCAACAGAAATAGCAGATACCCGGGTCAAGCCCGGGTATGACGTTAATTGGGGTGTTTCAGACGGCCTGAGCGGATTTTGTCCGGGCCGTCTGAAACACCATACTGCCGTTAATAAACATCGCGCTGGTAACGTTTCTCTTCGCGCAAATCGTTCAGATAATCTTCGGCATCGTCGCGGCTGAGCTTGCCTTGCGCGGCGATAATGTCCAAGAGTGTGTTTTCCACGTCGCGCGCCATACGGGCGGCGTCGCCGCACACATAAACATGCGCGCCCTGTTGCAGCCATGCCCACACTTCGGCGGCGTTTTCGGCCAGCTTGTGCTGCACATACACTTTTTCTTTGCCCTGCCTGCTCCACGCCAGATCGGCGCGGGTGAGCAGGCCGGATTTGCGGTATTGCAGCCATTCGGCCTGATAGAGGAAATCGTCGGTAAAGCGCTGGTTGCCGAACACCAGCCAGTTTTTGCCGCCGCTGCCGTCGGCT
>JBHALY010000051.1:0-3065 GCA_041827905.1 Neisseria dentiae | reverse complement strand
TACTGTACCTGCCAGTTGCAATATTCTCGTGCGCACACTATTGGCAATTTCATACAAGGAGGGATTACCAATTTGCCAGTCATCCAGCAGATTTTTTACTTTTTGGTTCATTGTCTCCTCCTAATGAGTTCTGCATAAGTTAACTGTTCTTAAAATTTAACCAATAAACTAAATTCATTGGATCGATTTTAAGCCGGTTGGGCAAATCCCAAGATGTATCCGTTTAGGTCTTTTAGGTAAAATTCGAGAACTCCATACCAAGCTGTTTTCAGTTCGGTAATTTCCAAATTTTCAGACTTTAACCGATTGTATAAATCTTCGATATTATCAACATCCATGTAAAAAGAGACCGAAGCCCCAATGGGTTGATTTTTAGCAAAATGAATGTCGTTTTGAAAAGTATCTAATCGCTGAAATGCGATCTCTAATTTCCCAGATTTCAGCATCGCATAACGATATTCTTTGCCATTTTCAAAGGTTTCTTCCACTGCATCGTGATTGGGAACGGCAAAAGCCAACTGGAAACCTAAATGTTTGGTATAAAATTCGGCGGTTTTCTGTACATTTTCCACCGCAAAAACAGGTGCTAATTTGTTTATGTTCAGTGGATTTTTTACTTTTTGATTCATGGTTACTCCTTAGTATACTTTAGTATACTTTTTATTAAATGCTTCACTCATTCTCTCGGCGATGTTTCAACCGGCCATATATGTTGAAGGTAATCATGGTGTTTGTCCTGAATGGACAGTGGAGCTTGTAGGTCGGGCATTGATGCCCGACAAAATATCCTGAATCATTATCGTCGGGCATCAATGCCCGACCTACGCGTTTTTCAGACGGCCTTTATCTCAACTCCGCCAGTTTCGCTTCAATCGCCTCTTCGGTCATAAAACTGCACATTTTATGGTTGTTCACCAGCATGACCGGCGCATCGCCGCAGGCACCCATGCACTCGCCTTCCACCAGCGTGTAGAGGCCGTCTGAAGTGGTTTCGCCAAAGCCGATGCCAAGTTTCTGTTTCAGATAATCGGCCGCGCTTACGCCGCCGCGCAGGGCGCACGGTAAGTTGGTGCAGACGGTGAGTTTGTATTTACCCACCGGATGCAGGTCGTACATATTGTAGAAAGTAGCAACTTCATAGGCGGCGGCGGGGGCGATGCCGACATAATCGGCCACATATTCGATGGTTTCGGCGCTGAGCCAGCCTTTTTCGGTTTGGGCAATGCGCAATGCGCCCATAATGGCGGAACGGCGCTGGTCGGCGGGATATTTGGCCAGCTCGACGTCAATCAGTTTTAAAGATTCTGCGGATAACATGGTTTGCCATTCTCAATAAAATAACGGGTTAGGGGTTCAGGCTGCCTGAATCACGGCGTGTTCGCGAAACACGCGCCATTTGCCTGCTTCTTGGCGCAACATTAAGGTAAAGATAATCTTCTGCTCGCCTGCCCCAAAATTCATCAAACGAGTTGCCATCACATAACCGATACCGTTGTATTCCTGCGCATAGTTGAACGTTACGGTGGTATTGATTGGGGCTGCACCACTATCACGCAGGTTTTGGAAAAATGCCATATTTTGCTCGTAGTCGAAAATAGCGGTTTCACCGTTGGGCTGCAACATCACA
This sequence comes from Neisseria dentiae, assembly GCA_041827905.1. GTDB lineage: Bacteria > Pseudomonadota > Gammaproteobacteria > Burkholderiales > Neisseriaceae > Neisseria > Neisseria dentiae_B. The sequence goes on along the minus strand of JBHALY010000051.1, from coordinate 1,438 downwards.
ATTTGCAAATCTTGTGTGTAACATTGTGCAAGCTCTTCCAAATGGTAATGGCAGCCTGCATTGATTAGGGCTTGCACGGCCTGCGTAAGTGTGGCGTTCAAATTCATAGGAACCTATCTTTCACGTGCGGCAAACGATTTTCAGGCCATCTGAAACATGGGCTTGCCGTTATCTGTCCACTTCCCCGAATACGATGTCTTGCGTGCCGATGATGGCCACCACGTCGGCGAGCATGTGGCCACGCGCCATTTCGTCCATGCCTTGCAGGTGGGCAAAGCCGGGGGCGCGGATTTTCAGGCGGTAGGGTTTGTTGGCGCCGTCTGAAATCATATAGATGCCGAACTCGCCTTTGGGGTGCTCGACTGCGGTGTAGGTTTCGCCTTCGGGCACGTGCATGCCTTCGGTAAACAGTTTGAAATGGTGGATCAAATCTTCCATGCCCATCTTCATTTCGGTGCGTTTGGGCGGTGCGATTTTGTGGTTATCGACAATCACGGGGCCGGGGTTGGCCTTGAGCCATTGCACGCATTGTTTGATGATGCGGTTGGATTCGCGCATTTCGTTGATGCGGCACAGGTAGCGGTCGTAGCAGTCGCCGTTCACGCCGACGGGGATATCGAAATCTACGTTGGCATAAGCGTCGTACGGGGCTTTTTTGCGGATGTCCCACTCCACGCCGGAGCCGCGCAGCATCACGCCGGTAAAGCCTTTTTGCAGGGCGCGCTCGGGCGAAACCACGCCGATGCCGACGGTACGCTGTTTCCAGATGCGGTTGTCGGTGAGCAGGCTTTCGTATTCGTCCACACAGCCGGGGAAGCGCTCGGTAAAGGCTTCGATAAAGTCGAGCATGGTGCCTTCGCGCGATTCGTTCAGTTTTTTCAGCACTTTGGCGTTGCGGAATTTGCTCGATTCGTATTTGGGCATAAAGTCGGGCAAATCGCGGTACACGCCGCCGGGGCGGAAATAGGCCGCGTGCATACGGGCGCCGGATACGGCTTCGTATAAATCCATTAGCTCTTCGCGCTCACGGAAGGCATACAGGAATACGGTCATCGCGCCGATATCGAGCGCGTGCGAACCGATGCCCATCAGGTGGTTCAGAATGCGGGTCACTTCGGCGAACATCACGCGGATGTATTGGGCGCGGATGGGCACTTCGATGCCGGTTAGCTTTTCCACCGCCAGACAATAAGCCTGCTCGTTCACCATCATGGAAACGTAGTCCAAGCGGTCCATATAAGGCAGGGCTTGCAGATAAGTGCGGGTTTCGGCCAGTTTTTCAGTACCACGGTGCAAAAGGCCGATATGCGGATCGGCGCGGACGATGGTTTCGCCGTCCAATTCCAGAATCATGCGCAATACGCCGTGGGCGGCGGGGTGCTGCGGGCCGAAGTTGATGGTGTAGTTTCTTAATTTGTTAGCCACCGTAGTTCTCCTC
>JBHALY010000050.1:0-3267 GCA_041827905.1 Neisseria dentiae | reverse complement strand
GGATGCAGTTCAAGGCGTAGCAGCGCAGCGAGTGCAGACATAACATAGAGTTAGGCAAGCGAGCGAGCAGCGCACAACGCAGAAATGCGCCGCAGATGGGGGTTTTGCAAAGGTCTCGAGCCGTCTGAAACACTTTCAGACGGCCTGTTCCCATTTAAACAATCGCAGCCATAAAATATCGCAACACCTCCGAACTTGCCAAACCGCAACGCCGCCACTAAAGTTAAGGCCGTCTGAAAACCACCGAAGCCCACCGATATGTTATTCGTTCTCTCCCCCGCCAAAAACCTCAACGAAAAAGACCCCGCTCCGGTTACCGAATACACCCAGCCCGCGCTGCTGGCCGAAGCCGAAAAACTGATAGCCGAGGTGCGCCTGCTCGCACCGCAGCAAATCGCCGAACTGATGCACGTTTCCGACAAAATCGCCCTGCTCAACGCCGAACGCAACGCCGCCTGGCATATACCTTTCACTCCCGAAAACGCCAAGCAGGCCGTGTATATGTTTAACGGCGACGTGTATGAAGGCTTAGACGCACCCTCGCTCGGCAGCCAATCCGTAACCTACCTGCAAAACCATGTGCGCCTGCTTTCCGGCCTCTACGGCCTGCTGCGCCCGCTCGACCTGATACAACCCTACCGTTTGGAAATGGGCACGCCGTTTGCCAACGCGCGCGGCAAAAATCTTTACGAATTCTGGGGCGGCCGCATTACCGACCTGCTCAATCAAACGCTGGCGGAAAGCGGTGATAACACGTTGGTCAACCTGGCCTCGCAGGAATACTTCAAAGCCGTCGATACCGCCAAACTCAACGCCCGCCTGATTACGCCCGTGTTTAAAGACGAAAAAAACGGCCAATACAAAATCATCAGCTTTTATGCCAAGCGCGCCCGCGGCCTGATGGTGCGCTACGCCGCCGAACACGGCATCACCGAGCCGGAAGCCTTGAAAAATTTCGACTACGAAGGCTATGCCTTTAACGCCGCCGCATCCGGCGAAAACGAATGGGTGTTTTTAAGAAAGGAACAATCCAAATAAAAACAAAAAACTAATGCCCAAACGGCGCAAACTGCTTGGCAGGCACATTATTTTGCGCTAATATTTCCTCTTTCAAGAAACGGAAGCGTGGCAGAGCGGTTTAATGCAACGGTCTTGAAAACCGTCGAGGGTTTGCGCCCTCCGTGAGTTCGAATCTCACCGCTTCCGCCAATCTTGAAATCCACTAAAAAAACCGGAGGTGTGGCAGAGCGGTTTAATGCAACGGTCTTGAAAACCGTCGAGGGTTTGCGCCCTCCGTGAGTTCGAATCTCACCGCCTCCGCCAAATTAAAAAACAACCCGTCAAATTTCGGCGGGTTGTTTTTATTTTTAAAGTAAGGCACGTCATACTCGGGCTTGATGTGAGTATCTCACTTTCTTAACAAATTTCTGAAAACCAATCTGAAACCCAAAAAGATACTCGGGTCAAGCCCGAGTATGACGGAGCGGTTACCAACAAATAAGCAATCCAACTATAAAGGTTTTCAGCCTGTCAGGCTTATTGATACGTTACACCGTTATGTTTCAACCAGCCGTCGGCATGGCGGCCTTGCGGATCATGGTGCGTCCAATGAATCACACCGCCCTGCTGCGACCATTCGTATTCACCGTAAAACTCCACCGTATCGCCTTTTTTCAACCCTTTGATTTTCTGGGCCAAGTCGATATTGTGCGCCACCAACAGGGTTTGCCCGCCGGCCAGTTTGAGAATAAAGCGCTGGTGCCGCGAGCCTTTGTTATCGTCCGGCAGGGTTTTCACCACCACACCGCTGCCTTCCACTTGGATATTGCTCTGTTTTTGCTCATAGGCCTTCTGAAGGATTTGCCCGGCCGACTGCCGTTGCCCCTCCGTCTGCACCGCCTGCGGTATCGGCTGCTGCATCGGTTGCTGCGGCTGCTTTTGCCAATATTGGTAGCCGAACCATACGGCGGCGGCCACCGCTGCCCAAATCAGGTTTTTCTTCATCTTAAATTTTTCTATCGATTCAACATTTGTTCGGTTTGTTTTTCAGACGGCCTCGATCACAAACCGATAAAGGCCGCCTGAAACCCCGAAACCTTTGCAAAACCGCCGGCGCAAAATATATTTTGCACTAGCGGCGGCTTCGCCCAAGCCCGGTAATTTTCAGACGGCCCGGCCGATACGGCATATCAGCGTTTGTATTTCAGGCTGTATTTGATTTCCGACATGGCGGCTTTCAGATTGTAGTCGAGGATTTCCTCCACCACGGCTGGCGTTTGCTCATTCAGAATCTGCTGGAGCTGGTAGGTGAGCGCAGCGGTTTGTTTCTGCACCGCCACGCGCACCATGCCGGCCACCGCATCGGTAAGGTGCGGGCGAAGCCGGCGGGTCAGGCGTTCCAGCAATTCCTGCTCCGACAAACACATCACCGGCTTGCGCGGGTCAACCTGCGGGTTGATCACCTTCACCGTAACCGGCAGCCATTCTTCGGCCTGCACGGCTTCTTCAAACGCGTTGCCGTCTTCTTCCTGCGCCGCTTCGCGCTCCTGCCGCTGTGCGGAAGGGTCGGTAAACGAAACGCTTTGCCGCTTGGGGTTCAGCCATACCGTGCGCGTGCTTTCCAATTTGCTGTCGTCCACCCGTGCCGACTGCAAGGCCGTTTGCGCGGCCAGCCAGTCTTCCTGCAACAGCACGGTGGTGTCGGTTTCGGCGGTAATGGTGTCGGCCAGCGGATCGTTGTGTTCCTGCTGCCATTGCTGCAAATATTCGCGCAGCATCCGTTCGGCAGCCTTGGCATTCAACTGCGCCTCTTCCGGCGTGGGTTTGGCCCGCTGCGGTGCGGTTTGGGGAATCGGGGCGGGGCGTTGCACCTGCGGCCTTACCGGCTCGCTGCGGCCCGAATGGCGCTGCTCGCGCAATTTTTCCAAACCTTTTTCCCAGTCGAATTCTTCTTGTCCGTTATCGTTGCCGGAAGATTCCGGCATGTTGCGGTTAGTCATGTGTTTATCCTTATTGTCTGCAGCTGTCCGCCGCCTTTATCGCGAACCGTTTTGTTTTCCGCGCCGCTACTATATTTTCAGACGGCCTGCAGCCCGTGAGGGCATCGAAAAATACTGGTTCGCTCAATCATACCGTCCCTATATTTAGGGCAAAGAACAATGCCGGCAGCCTGCTTAGGGCGTGTAGTCAGAAGGCTTGTGAAGCGGTTTTTTGAGGGAAAATTCGCAGATGCAAGGCAAAAAGCACAGCAAGATTGAACATCTTGCG
>JBHALY010000049.1:0-3939 GCA_041827905.1 Neisseria dentiae | reverse complement strand
TTTGCTGCGGATACAGCCGTTTTCGCGGTCTAAATCCAAGCTCGGCCACTGGCGGTTTTGCGAAAACGCCTGGGTGGTGCGCACGCCGCCGGGTGCGGCTTTGTAACGCGCATGCGCCGCTTCGTTGGCGGGATTCATCACGTCCCATTGTGCCAGCGCGTGTTTCAGCGTGGGCGCGTGCACGGTGGAAACATCGGTTTGCAGGCAGCCGGCGCGGTCGAGTTCGGCCAGAATCCCCATCACGCCGCCGGCGCGGTGCACGTCTTCCATGTGGTATTTCTGGGTGGCGGGGGCGACTTTGCACAGACACGGCACTTGGCGGCTGATGCGGTCAATATCGGCCATTTTGAAATCCACTTCGGCTTCGTTGGCGGCAGCCAGCAAGTGCAGCACGGTGTTGGTGGAACCGCCCATCGCTACATCAAGACTCATGGCGTTTTCAAACGCGGCTTTGGTAGCGATGCTGCGCGGCAGCACACTCGCATCGTCTTGTTCGTAATAGCGTTTGGTGATTTCCACAATCAGGCGGCCCGCTTCGAGAAACAGCTCTTTGCGGCCGGCGTGGGTAGCCAGCAGCGAACCGTTGCCGGGCAGCGACAACCCCAACGCTTCGGTAAGGCAGTTCATCGAGTTGGCGGTAAACATGCCCGAACACGATCCGCAGGTGGGGCAGGCGGAGCGTTCTACCGCGGCGACTTCTTCGTCGCTGATATTATCATCGGCGGCATCGACCATCGCATCGACCAAATCGAGCTTGCGCTCGTCAACGATATTGGCCACGCCGATCACTTTACCCGCTTCCATCGGGCCGCCTGAAACAAACACGGTGGGGATGTTCAGGCGCATGGCGGCCATCAGCATGCCGGGGGTGATTTTGTCGCAGTTGGAAATGCACACCAGCGCGTCGGCACAGTGGGCATTCACCATATATTCCACCGAATCGGCAATCAAATCGCGGCTAGGCAGGCTGTAGAGCATACCGCCGTGGCCCATGGCGATGCCGTCGTCCACCGCGATGGTGTTGAATTCTTTGGCCAAGCCGCCCGCTTTTTCGATTTCGCGGGCCACCATCTGGCCCATATTGTGCAGGTGCACATGGCCGGGCACGAATTGGGTGAACGAGTTGGCGATGGCGATAATCGGCTTGCCGAAATCTTCGTCGGCCACGCCGGTGGCGCGCCACAATGCACGGGCGCCGGCCATATTGCGGCCGTGGGTGGAGGTTTTGGAGCGGTAGGCTGGCATGGTTGTTATCCTTTTTTTTTGAATCGGTTGCAGGCCGTCTGAAAGATTACAGCGGTTTGAATATCGGTTTTGCGGTTGCAAACGTGTTGCAGAAAACGTTTTCAGACGGCCTTGAATAAAATACGTTTGATAATGTTTTTTTAAGGCTTACAAGCGCACTTCGATGCCGGCGGCGCGCATCGCCAGCTTGGCTTCGTGTATGCCCACTTCACCGAAGTGGAAAATACTGGCCGCCAGCACCGCATCGGCTTTGCCTTCTTTCACGCCGTCGATCAGATGCTGCACGTTGCCCACGCCGCCAGAAGCAATCACGGGAATATCCACCGCCTCGGAAACGGCGCGGGTAAGCGGCAGGTTGAAGCCGGCTTTGGTGCCGTCCCTGTCCATGCTGGTGAGCAGGATTTCGCCCGCGCCGCGCGCCTGCATGTTTTTCGCCCATTCCACCGCATCAATGCCGGTGGGTTTGCGGCCGCCGTGGGTAAACACTTCCCAACGGGTGTTTTCCGGGTTGACGGCTTTGGCGTCTATCGCCACCACAATCGCCTGCGAGCCGAAAAAACCGGCTGCTTCGTTAACCAAATCGGGGTTGGTAACGGCGGCGGTGTTGATGCTGGCTTTATCGGCGCCGGCGTTGAGCAGGCGGCGCACATCGGCCACGCTGCGCACGCCGCCGCCGACGGTTAGCGGGATAAACACCTGCGAGGCTACATCTTCGATAACGTGCAGAATGGTGTCGCGGTTGTCGCTGCTGGCGGTAATGTCGAGAAAGGTCAACTCGTCGGCGCCTTCGTCGTTGTAGCGTTTGGCCACATCGACGGGGTTGCCCGCATCGCGCAGGCCGACGAAATTCACACCTTTGACCACTCGGCCGTTGTCAACGTCCAAACAGGGGATGATGCGTTTTGCTAATGCCATGTTGTGTTTCCCGAAACAGGCCGTCTGAAAAACGGCACGGGTGTTTTCAGACGGCCTTGGTTGGTGCGGCTAAACGCCGGTGCGCATTTGAAGGCCGGTTTTATTATCCAGCGTTTAGTTGCCGCCGAGCAAATCGTTATACACGCCCAATATTTTTTTGCCATAACTTCGCCGGTAAACGATGCCAACGCTTTTTGCCGGCCTGCTGCGGCAAACGCGGCTCTTTTTTCCGGATCGCTAACCAGCTCGTGCAAATATTGCCTAAATTGCTCGATGTTGCCGTTTTCAAAAATATAGCCGGTTTTCCCGTGCTCAATCTGATCATAAGCCCCGCCTGTGTTGCTGCGAACCACGCAACACCCCATCAGCATCGCTTCAATCACCACCAAGCCGAATCCCTCCACACGCGAAGGCAGCACCATGATGTCTATCATCGGATAAATTTCGGTAAGCGGTTGGAACGGCAGGATTTTCACCATTTCGGTTAAACCCATATCGTGTATTTTCTGCTGCACGCTGTTGATTTGGCTTTCTGCCGAAGAGCCGACAAACACAATTTCAATTTTTTCTTTTACTTCAGGCGGGAGTCCGTCGACGGCATCCAACAGAATGTCGTGTCCTTTGTTATATTCGAACGAAGCAACCAATCCGATAACCACCTTGCCGGTTGAAATGCCGTGTTTGCGCTTCAGTGTTTCTTTTTCGCCATCGCTCAGATTTTTATAATATTTTTCTTTAGAAACGCCGTTATGAATCAGATATAAATCTTTATCGCCGTATTGATAACGGTTTTTCAGCATATCGTAGATCTCGCTGCTGATGGCGATCTCTTTGCTTGCCCGGTAGTCCAATATCGGATACTTGTTATCCATACCGTGCCGGGTGCGCACGAATTTCAATCCTAAAAACTTCGGCACGAGCGACAATATCGGTGTGTGGATATGTATGATGTCGAATTGGTGTTTTTTGAGGGCTTTTCTGCACGCCAAAATACTGCGGATCAAGTTCAACACATAAACAGCCTTGCTGGTTTTATTAATCGGAAAATCTATTTCGATAAACTTGATTCCCGTGTCGAGCAGGCGGTTGAACTGCCCCATGTTTTCTTTTGATTCTTTATAGCGGGCACCATAAGAAAGCAGATAAACATCATGCCCTTCTTTTATCAGCTCTTCAGTTAAATCAATAAGATAATTTGTTACACCGCCGAGAAACACCACTCTGGACAGCATTGCAATTTTCATACTTGTCTCCCAAATTATTTTGCCAAGCAGTTCAGGTGTGCTTCCGGAAAACGGTTTCTCAAGTCGCCAGACCCGCCACCCAGGTAGGCAGGCGCTCGAAGAGCTGGTAATAGCCGATTGCGCCCACGGCGGCCAGCACCATTGTGCTCATAAAGCTGCCGGCAACGCGGTTGACGACGGCGAACAGCAATGAAGCATAGGCCCATAAAATGCCCATCACCGCACACCACTGCCCGTCAATCTGCGGCAACGCGAAATCTATACCCATGCTGATTAATATGCTGATGATGGTGAAGGCCAGCCCTTCGCTGATAGCGCGGATATCGCGGCTGGACGACCACAGCGTCCAAAAGCCCAAAACAAATGCTTGAAACATGGTTTTACCCCTTTTTTGAATAAAAAAACAATCTGTGTTTGAAATATTTTTACGTTTTCCGCCGGATCGCGGCAACCGTTTCAGACGGCCTGCTTATTGCCCCGTAAGCGAATCGGCCAGCTTTTGCGCTTCGGCAAAATCAATGCTGCCTTCGTAAAT
>JBHALY010000048.1:0-3404 GCA_041827905.1 Neisseria dentiae | reverse complement strand
CCCCCGGCGTGACAGGCCGGTATTCTAACCAACTGAACTACCACTCCGCGCAAGAAACTTGGTGGGTGATGACGGAGTCGAACCGCCGACATTCTGCTTGTAAGGCAGACGCTCTACCAACTGAGCTAATCACCCGTGTCGTGTTGCGAAGACGTGATTAAACCAAAATTCAGCATGCCGCGCAAGCGTTTTAGTGCCGTTTTTTTGTGTTTTCAGGCAAATTGTTAAAATTAAAAGAAATTACCTTTAACAATTTTATTTTGCTTTGTGCACATTTGCCGCCGCAGCGGCAAATGTGTGGAGCAGGGCGGCGGCAAACCGCCATGCGTGGGGTTAGGGCATCAGCATGCCGCCGTTAACGTGCAGGGTTTGGCCGGTAATGTATTTGGCCTGGTCGCTGGCTAAAAACAGCACGGCATCGGCGATGTCTTGTGCGTCGCCGAATTTGCCCAAAGAGGTTTGCGCTTCAAACATTTTGCGGGTTTCTTCGGGCAGGGCGCGGGTCATATCGGTGTCGATAAAACCGGGGGCAACACAGTTGACGGTAATCCCGCGGCTGCCGACTTCGCGTGCCATAGATTTGGAAAAACCGATCAGGCCTGCTTTGGCAGCAGCATAGTTGGCTTGTCCGGCGTTGCCCATGGCGCCTACGACGGAGGTGATGTTGATCACGCGGCCGCTGCGCTGTTTCATCATGCCGCGCAGCACGGCTTTGCTGGCTCGGAACACGGATTTGAGGTTAACCTGCATGATGTCGTCCCACTCTTCTTCTTTCATGCGCATCAACAGGTTGTCGCGGGTGATGCCGGCGTTGTTGACGAGAATGTCGAGTTTGCCGAATTCTTTTTCGATGCCGGCAATCAGGTTTTCAATGCTTTCGGGTTCGGCGGCATTAAGTGTGCGGCCTTGTCCGCCCCATTGTGCGAGGCGTTCGCTGATGGCTTGGGCGCCGCTTTCGCTGGTGGCGGTGCCGATAACGGTGGCGCCGGCTGCGGCCAGCGTGTCGGCAATCACGGCGCCGATACCGCGGGATGCGCCGGTAACGAGGGCGGTTTTGCCGCTTAAATCTTGTGAACTCATGTGGTTTCCTTTGTGGTCGGTTTGAGGTTTCAGACGGCCTTATATCATAAATAAGGCGGTTTATCTATTTGAGAACTTGAGGCCGTCTGAAAGCTTTTGGGCGGTTAAACAGGTCTGCCGTTTTTTTATAGACGCAAAAACCGCCTGAAATCTTTCAGACGGCCGGTTTGCCGGTTTTATTGTTCGGGCGCGGGCACTTGGAATACTTGGCGCAGATAGGCAAGGAAGGTGTCGTTGTCGGTCATGGTTTTGCCGGGGCTGTCGGAAAGTTTGGCCACCGACTGGCCGTTGCACTCGACCAGTTTCAATACGATGTTGAGCGTAGTATGCCCCAAATCGTTGGTAAGGTTGGTGCCGATGCCGAAACTGGTTTTGAAGCGGTTTTTGAAGTATTGGTGCAGCGCCCATGATTTTTCGATATCGAGGCCGTCTGAAAAAGTGAGCATTTTGGTGCGGCTGTCGATTTTGAGTTTTTTGTAGTGCGCGTAGGCTTTGTCGCCCCAAACGTAGGGGTCGCCGCTGTCGTGGCGCAGGCCGTCGAAGAGTTTGGCGAAATAGAGGTCGAAATCGCGTAAAAAGGCATCCATGCCCACTACATCGGTAAGGGCGATACCGAGGTCGCCGCGGTATTCGCGCACCCAGCTCTCGAGGGCGGCTTTTTGAAAATCACGCAATCGCACATCAAGGGCTTGAAAGGCTTGCAAAAATTCGTGCGCCATGGTGCCGATGGGTGTGATGCCGAGTTTTTTGGCGAGATAGACGTTGCTGGTGCCGCGCATCACTTCGGGCACAGCGGCGTAAAGGGTTTTGATAACGTGTTCCTGCCAGGCGAGCGTGTAGCGGCGGCGGGTGCCGAAGTCTGAAATCAAAAACGGCGGATCGGCAGGATTCTGCGAAGCGGCCAGCTCTTGAAGCAGGGCGGCTTTGGCTTGCAGGCGGCGCTCGCCCTCGGCTAAAACCTCGGGGGTTTCCAAGCGGCGGAAATAGAGTTCGTTAACGATGGCGAGAATATAAATCTCGAAAAACATCGCCTGTATCATCGGCCCTTCGACACGGATATTCAGACGGCCTTCGCTGTCGGTACCGACCTTCACGAAGCGGCGTTTGAGTTGGAACAGTTCGAGATAATCGACGAAATCGCTTTTGATAAAACGCAGGCTGCGCAGATAATCCAGTTCGCTTTGGGTGAACTGCAACTGACACAGCGAATCGAGTTCCTGTTCTAACTCGGTTTGGATTTCGGCCAGCGGATAAACGGTTTGATCATTGTTGCGGCAACGGAATTCATACACGCCGTGTGCTTGCGGAAATTGATGTAAGATCACCTGCAACATGGTGAATTTGTATAAATCGGTGTCGAGCAGCGATTGAATGATGGGTGTATGTTGGGCCATGAGAACGGTTCCCGTTTGATTGGCAGGCTGCCATTAAATCATGTTTTTAGGGTTTTGTGGGGATTCAGTGCTTTCCGCACAAATATCAAAATAATTTCTCATAATGTGAATTATGTTAAATTTTATGCATGGTACGGTTGTAGCAATAAATAACAAGGCCGTCTGGAAATACCCTGCTTCGGGCTTTCAGACGGCCTTAATTTCAAACAAACCGCTCAGTTTGAGATTTTAAAAAATCAGTATTTGACACCTTTGTGCAAGGCTACGACGCCTGCGGTCATGTTGTGGTAATCCACGGTGTCGAAACCTGCGTTGAGCATCATTTGTTTGAGGGTTTCCTGATCTGGGTGCATTCTGATGGATTCGGCCAGATATTGGTAGCTGTCGGCGTCTTTGGCAATCATTTTGCCCATCAGCGGCAGCAGTTTGAACGAATATAAGTCGTAGGCCGGCTCCAAGGGCTTGAATACTTTTGAAAACTCCAAAACCAGCAAGGTGCCGCCGGGCTTTAATACGCGGTACATTTCTTTTAAGGCTGCGTCTTTGTGGGTCATGTTGCGCAAGCCGAAAGCTACGGATACCAGATTGAAATAATTGTCGGGGAACGGCAGTTTTTCGGCATCGGCCAGCGATACGGGCAGAATCAGGCCTTCGTTGAGCAGGCGGTCGCGGCCTACCGAGAGCATGGAGGAATTGATGTCGGTCAGCCATACTTCGCCCTCTTTCCCCACCCTTTTCGCCCAGCCGCGCGATAAGTCGCCGGTGCCGCCGGCGATGTCGAGCACTTTATCGCCTTTGTTGAGGCGGGCGGTGTTGATGGTGAAGTGTTTCCACACGCGGTGCAGGCCGCCGGACATCACATCGTTCATAATGTCGTAGTTTTTGGCTACCGAATGGAACACTTCGGCTACTTTTCCGGCTTTTTCGCTT
>JBHALY010000047.1:0-4595 GCA_041827905.1 Neisseria dentiae | reverse complement strand
CCACGGGGGTGCCGGGTTCGTATTTCTGGCGCAGCGCGGTGCGGCCTTCGGCGTTTTGGTAGGTTTCCCAAGAGCAGCCCGCCAGTGCGGCGAGGGCGGCCAAAAGAGCGATATAGCGCATGATTTATCCTTAAAATTTTTGAAAGCATCGGGCGGGTAAGACGGATGCTATTTTAATCAAATTGTTGCCTCATTCATAGTGGCAGGATTCACCGTTGCCGCCGCTGCCCATTGCCGCAGCGCGGCCATATCAGGGGCGGCGCAGTCCACAAAAGGCAGGGGGTAGGCGTCGGCGCCGAACCAAACGGTTTTCATGCCCAGGTTTTTGGCGGCTTGCAGGTTGTCGGCGCTGTCGTCCACCATAATACAGTGCTTGGGGTCGGCGTCGAGTTTGCCGCAAACGGTTAAATAAGACTGCGGGTGGGGTTTGTAGAGCAAACCGAAATCATCGGTGCCGAACAGAGCTTCGAAATGGCGGGTAATGCCCATAGCCTCGACCAACGCGCAAACATAAAAAGAAGGCGCGTTGGAGAATACTGCTTTTCGACCTTTCAGACGGCCTAAAGTTTCTGCCGCCCCCGCCACCGGCACCAGCGCGGGCAGGATTTCGGGCAGCGGATGGCTGCGTTGTAAAAACTCGTTTACACACACTTCTGGGTAGTGCAGCCGCAGCCCCGCCAGCGTGGCGCCGTAGCGGTGCCAATAGTCCTGCCGCAAATCGGAGGCGGCTTTTTCGCCGAGATTCAGCCGTTCGGCGAGATAGGCGGTCATGTGGCGGTTAATTAAGGTAAAAATGCCCGCATCGGCGTGATGCAGGGTGTTGTCGAGATCGAACAACCAAACGGTTTGACAATTCATAGCATTTAAAATATTTTACAGGCGCGCATACATTATACGGATATTGCAGAATGAACAGACAACAGAAAATCTTAACGGCTTTGGGCATTTGGTTTTTGGGTGCGCAGGCCTTCGCACAAACCGAAGTGCGGCTGGCGGTGCACGGCTCGTTCAGCCTGCCCAAAGAAACCATTGCCAAGTTTGAGCAGGAAAACAACGCCAAAGTGTCCGTTATCAAAGCAGGCAGCGGCAACGAGATGCTCAACAAGCTGATTTTGAGCCGCGCCAAGCCGATTGCCGACGCGGTGTACGGGCTGGATAACGCCAATATCGCCAAAGCCGTGCAAAACGGTATTTTGGCCGACAAACAGCCCGCATCGGCGCCGGTAAACGCCTCGCTGCCTGGTGCTTTGGCGGTGGATTACGGTTATGTGGTGCTGAACTACGATAAAAAATGGTTTGAGCAAAACAAGCTGCCGCTGCCGCAGTCGCTGCAAGATTTGGCCAAGCCTGCCTATAAAAACCTGCTGGTTACGCCCAACCCCGGCACGTCCAGCCCCGGTTTGTCGTTTTTAATGGCCAACATCGGCGGGTTGGGCGAAGAGGCCGCCTTTAAATGGTGGGGCGAAATGCGCCGCAACGGCGTGAAAGTGGCGAAAAGCTGGAGCGACGCCTACAACACCGATTTCACCCAAAACGGCGGCTCGCGCCCGCTGATTGTGAGCTACGCCACCAGCCCCGCCGCCGAAGTGCATTACGGCAAAGGCAAATACACCGAGCCGCCCACCGGCAACCTGTTTCTCAAAGGCGGCGTGTTCCGCCAAGTGGAAGGCGCGGCGGTACTCAAAGGTGCGAAACAGCCCGCGCTGGCAATGAAGCTGGTGTCTTACCTGCAAAGCACCGACGTGCAGCAAGCCCTGCCGACCGAAATGTGGGTGTATCCGGCGGTGAAAGGCACGCCGCTGCCGAAAGTGTTCGAGTTTGCCCAAACCCCGCCCAAGCACGATGTGCCGAACGCCAAACAAATGGCGGAAAAGCAGAAACAATGGGTGAGCCGCTGGATGAAGGTGGTGTTGAAATAAAACGGGTGTTTGATAACAAGGCCGTCTGAAATGTTTCAGACGGCCTTTATTACTATTACGTTTCAACCGGTTTGGGTTTAGAAATCAACCTTCGAATTTCTTAAACACCAAAGTGCCGTTGGTGCCGCCGAAGCCGAACGAGTTGGAAATCGCCACGTCGATTTTCACATCGCGGGCCTCGTTGGCGCAGTAGTCCAAGTCGCAGCCGGATTCGGTGTCTTGCTCGAAGATGTTGATGGTGGGCGGCGATTTTTGGTGGTGCACGGCCAATACGCTGTACACGGCTTCCACGCCGCCGGCAGCGCCGAGCAGGTGGCCGGTCATCGATTTGGTGGAGTTGACCACGACTTTGTAGGCATGGTCGCCCAACGCCAGTTTCAGGGCGTTGGTTTCGTTGGCGTCGCCCAACGGGGTGGAAGTGCCGTGTGCGTTCACATAGTCCACATCGTCGGGGTTCAGGCCAGCGTCTTTGAGGGCGCGGGTAACGGCGATGGCGGGGCCTTCAACGTTGGGCGCGGTGATGTGGTAGGCATCGGAACTCATGCCGAAGCCGACGATTTCGGCATAGATTTTGGCGCCGCGTTTTTTGGCGTGTTCCAATTCTTCCAGCACCAAAATGCCGGCGCCTTCGCCGATAACGAAGCCGTCGCGGCCTTTGTCCCACGGGCGGGAGGCGGTGGCGGGGTCGTCGTTGCGGGTGGAAAGCGCTTTCATGGCGGCGAATCCGCCGACGCCCAAGGTACAGATGGCGCCTTCGGCACCGCCGGCAATCATCACGTCGGCGTCGCCGTATTTAATCATGCGGGCGGAGTCGCCGATGGAGTGCGCGCCGGTGGTGCAGGCGGAAACCATGCCGTAGCTGGGGCCGCGGTAGCCTTTGAGGATGGTTACGTGGCCGGCAATCAGATTAATCAGCGAGCCGGGAATGAAAAACGGGTTGATTTTGCGCGCACCGCTTTCCTGCACCACGGCGCCGGTGGCTTCGATGCTGGGCAGGCCGCCGATGCCGGAGCCGATATTGACGCCCACGCGGTCTTTATCGAGATTTTCGGTTTCGTCTAATCCGGCGTCGGCGATGGCTTGCAGGGCGGCGGCGATGCCGTAGTGGATGAAGATGTCCATACGGCGGGCTTCTTTGGGGCTGATGTAGGCGCCGATGTCGAAATCTTTTACTTCGCCTGCGATTTGGCTGTTGATGTCGGAGGCGTCGAAGCGGGTGATGGCGCCGATGCCGCTTTTACCGGCCAAAAGGTTGTTCCAAGCGGTGGCGGTATCGTTGCCCACGGGCGACACCTGACCCAAACCTGTGATAACGACTCTTCGCTGACTCATAATGTTCTCGCTGTTTTCGGTTTATGCGGCCTGCGGTTGCGGTAGGCAGGCCGTCTGAAAATTTATTGTGAAGGGTGTGCAAGCCAAAAAGCCTCTGTCGGCAGGCAGACCCGCAGCAGAGGCTGATTCGGTATGGTTTAAGGCACTGCGCGCTTAGGCGGAGTGTGATTGGATATAGTCGATAGCCAGTTGCACGGTGGTGATTTTTTCGGCTTCTTCGTCGGGGATTTCGCAGCCGAAAGCTTCTTCCAAAGCCATTACCAGCTCAACGGTGTCGAGAGAGTCCGCGCCCAGGTCGTCTTGGAAAGAAGATTCGTTTTTTACTTCGGCTTCGTTAACGCCCAGTTGTTCGGCAACAATTTTTTTAACTTGTTGTTCAATGTTTGACATATCGGTCGGTCCTTAAATGCCTTATCGGGAAAGGCGGGTTTTAAAAAATAAACTCGGTCGGATTGTACCGAATCCTTTTAGAGTTTTCTATCGAAAAATGCGGGGCGGGCGCGCCGCCTAAACCGCGCGTGGTTAGGCGGCATATTAGCATAGGCTTATTTTGAATCACAATAGGCTTTTTATTTTATTTTGTTTTCAATTTGTTAGATGTTTTATTCTGTTAAAAGGCCGCTTAGGGCGGCGTTTGCGGGGGCTTCTTGTGCGTTTTCGCTGCGGTGTTGCAGAACGGCATTTTCAGACGGCCTTTGCCCGCCCGGGGTTGCGCCGAGAGTTTCGTTGAGAAATTGCAGGATGCAGGCGAATTCGGTAACCGAGTCTTCTTGGGTGGTGTTGCCGGTGTGGCCGCCGTTTACGGGGGCGTAGAGCCAGGTGCGGGGGCTGCTGCGGCGCAGTTTGGCGTAAAACTTGAGTGCGTGGGCGGGGTGGACGCGGTCGTCGCTCAGGCTGGTGGTAATCAGGGCGGGGGGATAGGTTTGGCCGTCTGAAAGCTTGTGGTAGGGGGAAAGTTCGGCAAGGGCGGCGGCGGATTCGGGGTGTTCGGGGTGGCCGTATTCGTCGGTCCAGCTCGATCCTGCCGAAAGGTAGGGGTAGCGCAGCATATCGGTAAGCGGCATTTCGCACACCAATGCGCCGATTGCCTGCGGTTCGCGCACGAAGGCGGATGCGGCAATCAGCCCGCCGTTGCTACCGCCCTGTATGGCGGTGTGCGCGGGGCTGCTGAGGCCGCGCCCGTGCAGGTTGCGAACGACGGCCAGCAGGTCGTCCACGCTTTTGTGTTTGTGTATGCCTTGTGCGGCGCGGTGCCAGCGCGGGCCGAATTCGCCGCCGCCGCGCACGTTGGCGAGCACGAACGATTTGCCCGGTTCGAGCCAGTATTTGCCGATGCTGCCCATG
>JBHALY010000046.1:0-2985 GCA_041827905.1 Neisseria dentiae | reverse complement strand
GCCGGTGAGTTTCTGCCATAAGCCGGTTTTGCGCGCGTCGGCGGCCGCTTGCAGAAAAGCGGTGCGCGGGTCGTATTCGGCAAACGCGGCTTTGGGGTAGCGTGCGGCAAGCAGGCGGCGGCTTTCGTCGGCATCGGCGCCAGCCAGCACGATTTGCTGTGGGGTGGTGCGCACCAGTTGCAGGCGTTCGTCGGTATTGCGGGCGAGCAGGCGGTGGATGGCCCAGCGGTCGGATGTGTTCGTCATTTATTTGTTAGGTTCGGCAAAGATTTCAGGCCGTCTGAAAGTTTTTCAGACGGCCTGAGCGAATCAATATAGGCCGGTGTTGAAAACCGTTATTTTACCCGAAACCCGAAGCAACCGGTTTGCCGATAAGTGCTTGGCGGTTCGGTTTATTCGGGTTTCACGGAGGCTTTCACCCAAGCCAGGCTTTCGCGCACGATTTTGCGCGAGTAATCCAGCGTTTTTTCATCGCAGTCGTCTATGCCCGAATAAATCTGTAGGTTTTTTTCATGGCCCCATTGCTTGTCGGCCAGCCAGCGCGCCCGTTTGAGGTGGTAGTCGGCACTGACGATGATGATGTTGCTGTTGTTGGTGAGCGGAATCGAGCTGAACAAAATGTTTTCGTAAGTGTTTTCCGATTTGCCTTCGGTGGCGATGCGCGATTCGGGCACGCCCAGCTCGATGGCGATGGCTTTCATATGGCGGGCTTCGTTGCTGCCGTCGCTGTCGGTGCCGCCGCTCACCACCAGTTTGGGCACTTTGCCCGCATGATAGAGGTCGGCGGCGGCGGCCACGCGCGAACGCAGGCAGGGGTTGGGGCGGCCGTTTTTGTTGACGGCGTTGCCCAACACCAACGCGGCATCGGCGGGTTGGATTTCTTCGATGGTGATGCGGCGGGCGGATACCGCCGAAACATACACCCAAATCAGCAGCAGAAACCAGCACAAGGCCAGCGCCACAGGCAGATAGAGCAACATATAGCGTTTTTTGTTCATATTATTCAGATGGTTGTGTGGCAGGGTTTGGGATGTCGGAGTGCGCGCCGCGTGTGTTTTTTGCTGACGGCGGCAGGCTGGTACCCGGCAAGCCGCACTTTAGCGCAAGTTACTGCGGTATAAAGGCAACAAACCAAAATCTATGTAAAAAATAATCTGAAAGCGCAATAAACGGGCAATAAAATTGCCGAACGGAATAAAATAAGGAATGCGCGGTTGATAAAACGGTTTAAAATATAGCCAAACAAAATAAAAACGCCACGGTGCCGGCCTGCCTTGCCGTGCCGCCGCACGGCTTTTAAGTTTCTTTTTATTTCGTTTGGTTATACCATATGAATAAAATACAGTTCAATGAAAGTTATCCGCTCATGAACCCCACCTTATCCGCCTTAACCGCCCGCCTGAACGAGCGCGGGCAAACCGTAACCTGTGCCGAATCGTGCACCGGCGGCCTGCTGGCAGCCGAACTCACCCGCCTGCCGGGCAGCTCGGCGTGGTTTCACACCGGCTTTATCACATACAGCAACGAAGCCAAGCAGCAGCTTTTGGGCGTGAAAAGCAACACGTTGGATTTTTACGGTGCGGTGAGCGAAGAAACCGTGCGCGAAATGGCACTCGGGGCACTGATTGCCGCCAAGGCCGACTATGCCTTGAGTATTTCCGGCATTGCCGGGCCGGAGGGCGGCAGCGAGGCCAAACCCGTCGGCACGGTGTGGTTCGGGCTGGCCACCAAGCAGCGCATTTGGGCGCAGCGTGCGTTTTTCGAGGGCGATCGCGATAGCATACGCGAGCAGGCCGTGCAGTTTGCGCTGGAATTTTTAAACGGGAAAATGGAAGAAGCGGGTAACGGAAAATAGGTTTGGGGGGTTTGCCAAGCACGCGGTTGCAACGTCATAACCGTTACAATAAAGATCAGGCCGTCTGAAAGAATTTTTTCAGACGGCCTTTCAATATCTTAAAACTTTCTCAAACCCGCTTTCTCAAACCCGAAATCATCCGCATTCGGAAACCGGCATCAATACCGGTAAGCCTGCAACTTGCGTTTGATTTCGGGCAATACCGCCTGAGCCGCCTGTTCGCCGAGTTTGATGGCCTGCGTTTTCTGGTCGAAACCGCCCACCGCGCCCAAGTGCTGCACCTGCGGCTTGATGACGATGTCGGCTTTGGCCAGCTCGTTGCGCAGCGCGGCGGTGCTCATGATATTGAGGCTTTGGTCGAGATAAGAGAAAAAGCCCGCTTCCGACAGTTTGGCGGGTTTGGCGGAAATATCCACCGCAATCACAAAGTTGGCCCCCATGTTTTTGGCCGCGCTCACCGGCACGGGGGCGGAGAGGCCGCCGTCGACATAACGTCTGCCGCCGATTAAGGCGGGTTGGAACACATTGGGAATGCTCACCGAAGCGCGCACGGCCTGGCCGGTGTTGCCACGGTTGAAGGCCACCATTTTGCCGCTGTCCAAATCGGTGGCGACGGCGGCGAATTTAAGCGGCAGATCCTGCAAGGGGCGGTTGCCGACTTTGCGGTTGATGTAATCTTGCAGCTTTTGCCCGCGGATAAAGCCGGTGGTGGAAAGGGTTAAATCGACCAAATCGGTTTTGCCCAGAATTTCGGCCTCCAGTTCCAAGCGGTCGGGCGACATACCGCCCGCATACAGGCTGCCCACAATCGAGCCTGCGCTGGTGCCGGTAACCAGATTGACGGGAATATTGTTTGCTTTCAAAACTTTAATCACGCCGATATGGGCGAAGCCTTTCGATGCGCCGCCGCCGAGTGCGAGGCCGATCACGGCTTTGGGTTTGGCCTGCACGGGCGGTTGGGCGGGCGGTGCGGGTTGTTTCGGCGTGCCGCAGGCGGCAAGCAACACGGCGGCAAAGACGGGCAGGGAGAGGCGGGCTTTCATGGCAGTTGGTTGGCAGTTAAAAGACGCATGATTATAACGGTTTATGCGTATAAAAATGTAATAAAAATGTTGGGGTTGGATAAATCG
>JBHALY010000045.1:0-24279 GCA_041827905.1 Neisseria dentiae | reverse complement strand
TGCTTTTTGCCTTGCATCTGCGGATTTTTCCTCAAAAAACCGCTTCACAAGCTTTCTGACTACACTCCCTAACAAAACCAAAGGCCGTCTGAAACTTTTCAGACGGCCTTTTAGCACGGTTTTACACAGAATGAATAAAAAGCCACACCGCAACCCCGGAGCGGCAAATTCACGTTAAGCAACATTGCCCTGCACGGCTGCTTTGATTAGCATAATCTGCGGGTAAACTGCCTGTGCAGACCCGTTTATTTCATTTTAAAAAGGAATATACACAATGAAAGCCAAACTCTGTTTGTCTGTGGCGGCCGCGCTGATGCTCTCCGCCTGCGTGGTGCCCTATGATTACGACTATTACGACGACGACCGTGCCCGCATCGAAAACGACCGCCGTTACGACGACCGCGACGACGACCGTTACGATAACCGCAACAACCGCCGCAACCGTTACGACGACCGCAGCAACAACGATGACCGCAGATCCGCCCAAAGCTCGCGCTATTCGTGCCGCAACGGCCTGAGCGTTGCCATCCGCCGGCTCGACAGCGACCGCATCGAACTGCGCCTCGACGACAAACGCACTGTCATGACCATCGCCCCTTCCGGCTCGGGTTCGCGCTACGTCAGCAACCGCGGCCTGTTCGGCACGGGCGCGCAATGGCATGAAAAAGGCGGCAGCGCCATGTTCGACTTCACCGACCCCTACGGCAACGAAGTGGAAACCACCTGCCGCGCAGCATAAACACCCCTTTACCCTGTAAGCGCAGCAAGGCCGTCTGAAAACGTTTTCAGACGGCCTTGCATATTGAATCAACCAAGCATCAAACAGCCGCCGTACTATGCCGCCGCAAATGCTTCCTGCAACACCCTAAGCGCCGCCTCGGTTTTGGCCGACTGCACGCGGTAGGAAGTTACGGCGTAAAGATTCACCACCGGCAGCGACCATTCCGGCAGCACAACTTTCAACAACCCCTGCCGCACATACTGCCGCACCTCCCCTTCCAATTGCAGCGACAGCCCGACACCGCCCGCCGTGAGCGAACGCATGGTGGAAAGCTGGTTGCACGGCATACTGTCGGCAATGTCGAGCAGGTAGCTTTCCGTGCCGCGCTTGAGCGTGATACGCACCGGCATAAAATGCAGCCAGCGGTGGCCGTGAAGCTGTTCGGGCCGGTCAATCGGCGGATGTTGCGCCAGATAATCGGGCGCCGCGCAAACCTGCCACGGCCACGCCACCAAATGGCGGGCAATCAAATCAGGATTGTCGAGCGAATGTTCGCCGCCGCGTATGGCGATATCGATGCCGCCCTGCTGCAAATCGAGCAGATGGTCGCCAACGTGCAGCACGGGGCGGATATTCGGATAATCGCGCTGCAAACGCTTCAAGGCCGTCTGAAACATTTGTGTGTCGGCAATGCCCGACGTAATCGCCAGATGCACTTCGCCCGCCGCCTCGGTTTTCAGGTTGTCGAGCGCGGTTTGCGTGTCGGCAAGCGTGCGGCGCAAACGGCCGCAATGCACGGCCAACGCCCGCCCCGCGTCGGTGGGTGCCAAATGGCGGGTGCTGCGGTTGAGCAGCTTCACGCCGTGCAGGCTTTCCAAACGGGTAATGTGCTGGCTGACTGCGGAAGGCGTCATCCCCAACGCAGCGGCGGCGGCGTTCATACTGCCGTGTTCGAGCACGGCGGCGAACACCAATAATGGTTTGATGTCTTGCATTTTTCAGACGGCCTCAATATTGTTTAGCTGAGCTTAAAAATATAATCAGTAAATCAGGGATTATCAAGCGTTGCAAGCGGCCTTATACTGCACCTGTCTAAACAAACAATCCACGAAAGGAAACATCATGAAAATCGCAGTTATCGGTGCAACAGGTTATGTGGGCAATGCCGTGGTGCAGGAGCTGGCCGCGCGCGGTCATGAAGTAACCGCTTTTGCCCGCAACACCGGCAAAGTATTCCAAGCCGCCAATGTTCGCGCGGAGGCCGCCGACGTAACCGCCGCCGACTTTGCAGGCCGTCTGAAAGGCTTCGATGCCGTGGTGAGCGCGTTCAACCCCGGCTGGAGCAACCCCAATATCGGCGCGGACTTCACCCGTGGTGCGAATGCCATCGTCGAAGCCGCCAAAGCCGCGCAAGTGCCTTATCTTTTGGTGGTAGGCGGCGCCGGCAGTCTGTATGTCGCCCCCGGCCTGCAAGTGATCGACACCCCCGATTTCCCCAAAGAAATCTACGACGGCGCCAATGCCGCCCGCCATCTCTTAACCGATTTGCAACAGCGCAGCGACGTTAACTGGGCATTCGTTTCCCCGCCCGCCCGTTTGGGTGCCGATGCCGGCTTCAGCGAAGAGCGCACCGGCCGCTACCGTTTGGGCAAAGACGATTTGCTGATGGAAAGCAGCGAAGTACCCGCCGGCATCAGCGTGGCCGACTTGGCCGTGGCCATCGCCGACGATGCGGAGAAAAAAGCGCACCTGCACCAACGCTTTACCGTTGCGGCTGAATAATCCGCCGTTATGCCCAGGCCAAGACTTTTGCAAAAATGCCTTAAGGCCGTCTGAAATATCCAAACGCCGTCATACTCGGGCTTGACCCGAGTATTTGGTATTTCTTTCGAAACAATAAGATACCCGGGCCAAGCCCGGGTATCTTACAGCCGCTTCCACACTCGAAACGGGTTTTGCAAAATGCAGACCCGTTTCCAAGCCTAACCGGCTGTTACTTCAACATATTCTTAATCACACCCATCACGCTGCGGGAAATGGCGCGGGTAACCTGTTTGTTAATTTGGCTGCCTACCGAATCGGCCAAATCATAGGCAACGCCCTGATTGGCTTTCTTGCGACTGCCGAACAGTCCGCCCAAAAAGCCGCCGACCATACCGTCTTGCTGCGGTTGCGCAGCGGCGGTTTTTTCGGCCTTGGCCTGCTCTTTGGCGGCGGTTTCCGCAGCCTCGGCTTCTGCCTGTTTGGCTTCCAACTCCGCCAGCGCCTCATAGGCGGAATAATTGTCCACCATATCTTTATAGTGGCGGTACAAAATATCGTTTTGGTATTTGGCATCGCGCTCGTCGGCGGGCAGCGGGGTCAGGTTGGATTGCGGCGGCAGCACAAAAGCCCGCTCCACCGGCGCGGGCATGCCTTTTTCGTCGAGAAACGACACCAGTGCTTCGCCCACGCCCAATTCGGCAATGGCTTCGGCCACATTAACGTTGGGGTTGCTGCGGAAGGTTTCGGCAGCGGCTTTCACCGCTTTTTGGTCGCGCGGGGTAAACGCACGCAGGGCGTGCTGCACGCGGTTACCGAGCTGGCCGAGAATGGTGTCGGGCAAATCGAGCGGGTTTTGGGTAACGAAATACACACCCACGCCTTTCGAGCGGATCAGCCTCACCACCTGCTCAATCTGCTCCACCAGCGCGGACGGGGCGTTGTCGAACAGCAAATGCGCTTCGTCGAAAAACATCACGAATTTGGGCTTCTCCAAATCGCCCACTTCAGGCAGGGTTTCAAACAGTTCGGCCAGCATCCACAGCAAAAACGCGCTATACATACGCGGCGAGCGCATCAGCTTTTCGGAATTCAAAATATTGATTACGCCTTTGCTGCCCTCGGTCTGCATCCAGTCTTCGAGGTTCAACGCCGGCTCGCCGAACAGGTTTTCGGCGCCTTCGTTTTCGAGCGTGAGCAGTTGGCGCTGCACCGCGCCCACGCTGGCGGGCGATACGTTGCCGTATTTGGCGCGGTATTCGGCGGCATTGTCGGAAACGTGTTTGAGCAGGCCGCGCAGGTCTTTCAGGTCGATTAAGTGCCAGCCGTTGTCATCGGCCACTTTGAACACCAGATTGAGCAGCCCTTCTTGGGTGTCGTTCAGATTCATCAAACGCGCCAACAGCATCGGCCCCATTTCGGAAATGGTTACGCGCACGGGAATGCCGGTTTCTCCGAACACGTCCCAAAAACGTACGGGAAAACTTTGCAGCCACTCGGCACCCAAACCGAATTCGGCGATGCGCTCGCCCACTTTACCGCTGTTTTCACCGGCATTAACAATGCCCGACAAATCGCCTTTCACGTCGGCCAGAAACACGGGAATGCCCGCACCGCTAAAAGCTTCGGCCATACGGCGTAGGGTAACGGTTTTGCCCGTGCCGGTGGCGCCGGCAATCAAACCGTGGCGGTTAGCCATTTTGCCTTGGATTTCAAGCGTGTTGCCGCCTGCGCGGGCGATTTGGAAGGTGGTCATAAAATTTCCTTGCTGATAATGTGAACGATGCGCGTATTGTCTTATGAAACACCGCCGCGCGCAAATATGGCCTACGTTGCCGGAGCAGCCGTGCAGGGAAAATGTGGTTTTTGCAAAATGCGCTTTTAGAAGAAATTGCAGATACTCGGGACAAGCCCGAGTATGACGGAACTGTTACTACTAAGTAGTTTAGCTAATAGAATGCCGCCATGAACCTTACCGATGCCTCAATTTTATGATGCTGATTGTGCAAATTGTGCAAAGGTTTCAGCCCTGACGCAGGCATAGAATAGAAAAGAAGCCGTCTGAAAGTTTTCAGACGGCCTTAAAAATAAAATCGATGAAAAGGAATGTAAACCAGCTGAAACTCTTGCCTTGTCTACGTAACGAATATTAACAAATTTAAACATACGGCGCAAGAACTTTTTACAAAATATCTTTAAATTGTTGGAAACTTTGTGAAAATAGTTTCGTTTTGTGAATTTATGTTAACATTTATTTGCAAACGTCATATTAATCGCCCATTTCCGCCAACAATTCAGCCTGATGCTCGGCGATCAGCGCGGCCGTTAATTCTTCCAAATCACCGTCCATAATGAAATCCAGCTTGTGCAGGGTTAAATTGATACGGTGGTCGGTAACGCGGCCTTGCGGGTAGTTATAGGTGCGAATGCGCTCGCTGCGGTCGCCGCTGCCGATCAGCGATTTGCGTTCCGCCGCTTCTTTGGCCTGCGCTTCGCGCTTTTGGGCGTCGTTCAGCCGTGCCGCCAAAACCTTCATCGCCTGCGCTTTGTTGCTGTGTTGCGAGCGGCCGTCTTGGCATTCGACCACCATGCCGGTGGGCAAGTGGGTGATGCGCACGGCGGAGTCGGTTTTGTTGATATGCTGGCCGCCCGCGCCGGATGCACGGAAGGTGTCGATGCGCAAATCGGCGGGGTTGAGTTGGATTTCTTCCAATTCACCGGCCTCGGGCATCACGGCCACGGTGCAGGCAGAGGTGTGGATGCGCCCCTGGCTTTCGGTGGCGGGCACGCGCTGCACGCGGTGGCCGCCCGACTCGAACTTCAGCTTGCTGTATGCGCCCAAACCGACGATACGGGCGATCACTTCTTTATAACCGCCCAAGTCGCTCTCGTTGGCCGACACGATTTCCACCTGCCAGCGGTTGCGCTCGGCGTAACGGCTGTACATACGCAGCAAATCGCCGGCAAACAGCGCCGCTTCGTCGCCGCCGGTGCCTGCGCGCACTTCGATAAAAATGTTTTTATCGTCGTCGGCGTCTTTGGGCAGCAGCAGTTTTTGCAGCTCGTTTTCCAGCGTTTCGATTTGCGCTTTGGCCGTTTCGATTTCTTCGGCAGCAAAGGCTTTCATTTCGGGGTCGGCCAGCATTTCCTGCGCGTCGGCCAGATCGCTTTGTGCCAAGCGGTATTGCTGGAACACTTCCACCACCGGCGTAATCTCCGCGTGTTCGCGCGTGAGCTTGCGGTAGTTGTCCATATCGTCGGCGGCTTCGGGCTGGCCGAGCAGGTGGGTTACCTCTTCCAAACGTTCTGCCAATTGTTGCAGTTTTTCTAAAATAGATGGTTTCATGATTTTTTCCGTTGAGGCCGTCTGAAAAACGTTTCAGACGGCCTCACGCCAAACAGCAAAGAAAAAAGCCAGCTAGTGCGTAGCTGACTTTTCAATATGTTTTTGGTCGGAGTGAAAGGATTCGAACCTTCGACCCCTTGCACCCCATGCAAGTGCGCTACCAGACTGCGCCACACTCCGACTCGAAAGAGAACGGGATTATAGAATCATGCGGCTTAGCTGGCAAGCGTTTTTTCAACTTCGCCCAACATTTTTTTCAGCTCTTCGCGCATTTCTTCGGCCTGAATCGCCGGATTGCCCGAAGCATCTAAAGCGTTGTGGTTGAACGTGTCGATAAACGGGGCGAAAGTATCTTTCAGTTTCAGCACCTTAAGCACGTCCGCACGGGTATAGTTGTTGCCGCCGTAGCCGACCACCACGCCGTTTTCGTGCTGCCATTGGGCGAATTGGGCGGTGCTGATTTGCGCCAGCTCGCACATTTCGTTCAGGCTGAAATAGCGTTTGGCGGGAATGTTGGGAAGGTTAGCGCTGTTTGTCATAGTAGTGCTCCACCATGCCTTTGAGTTTTTGGCTGGCGTGGAAGGTTACCACACGGCGGGCGGAAATCGGCACTTCTTCGCCGGTTTTCGGGTTGCGGCCGGGGCGCTGCGGTTTGTCGCGCAACTGGAAGTTGCCGAAACCGGAAATTTTGATTTCTTCACCGCGCTCCAAAGTGGAACGGATTTCTTCAAAAAAGAGTTCGACGATTTCTTTGGCATCGTTTTTGGTTACGCTGCTTACTTTTTCTACCAAAATATCGGCCAATTCGGCTTTAGTTAGTGTCATTTTATTACCTTCGTTTTTTCAACAGATGTGGATTATCACTAATTTTTTTTTAGAATTCAAGAGAATATCGAAATTTTTAACGCCGCAGTTGCGCGCCCGCACTTTCAGCGGATTTCACCAGTTTTTCGATTAAAGGCTCCACCGCTTCGTCGGTTAATGTGGCTTCCGCATCCTGCAACAGAACTTTCACCGCGATACTCTTCATGCCTTCCGGCAAACCTGCGCCGCGATAAACGTCGAACGCGGCAATTTCCTGCACCAAGCTGTTGTTCACGCTCCGCAACGCGCCCAGCAAAACATCGTGCGGCACGTTTTCAGGCAGCACAAACGCCAAATCGCGGCGCACGGGCTGGAATTTGGACACGGGCCGGTAAACGGTTTTTTCTTTGCCGAGCACGGCAGCCATGTCGATTTCAAACACCAGCGCGGCTTGCGGCAGGTCGTATTTTTGCAGCCATTGCGGGTGCAGCTCGCCGATAAAACCGACGGTGTGGCCGTCAATCACGATTTCGGCGGTGCGGCCGGGGTGCAGCGCGGGATGCTCGGCCTTCACGAACGACACGTTTTTGCCGCCGAGCAAGTCTTCTACATCGCCTTTCACATCATAAAAATCGGCCACGCGGGTTTTCTCGCCCCATTGCTCGGGATCGGCCGAACCGTAAACCAAACCGCCGATGCGTTCGTTTTGCACAAAACGGCCGTCTGAACCTTTGCTGAACACGCGGGCGATTTCAAACACGCGCACGCGGTTTTGTTTGCGGTTGAGGTTGTTTTGCAGGATTTCCACCAAACCGCCGATCAGGGTAGAGCGCATCACGCTGTATTGCGCCGCCAGCGGGTTTTGCAGGCGAATAGGCGCTTCGTTGGCGGCAAAGTCGCGCTCCCATTGCTCGTCAACGAAGGCATAGCTCACCACTTCCTGATACCCTCTCGCAGCCATTTGGTTGTAAACGGCAAAACGGTTGCGACGGGTTTCGGGCAGCGCCAACATTTTCAGACGGCCTGAAGTGCTGTCGTCGGGAATGTTTTCATAGCCGTAAACGCGGGCGATTTCTTCGATTAAATCGGCTTCAATTTCGATGTCGTAACGGAAGCTAGGCGAAGTGGTTTGCAGGCCGTCTGAAACCTTTTGCGGTTGCAGGCCCAACGCGGCCAAAATGCTTTCGATGCGCGCTTCGTCCACCGCCACGCCCAACAGTTTTTCCACCCGCGCCGTGCGCACGGCTACGGTTTTGCGTTCGGGCAGCTTGCCCACGGCTTCTGTTATTTCGCCCGCCGCACCGCCGCAAATCTGCAATACCAATTCGCTGGCGCGCTCAATGGCGTCGCGCTGCAATTCAAAATCCACGCCGCGCTCGAAGCGGAAAGACGAATCGGAGCCGAAGCCGTATTGGCGCGATTTGCCGGCGATGATTTCCGGCGCGAACCAAGCCGCTTCCAGCACGATGTTTTTGGTGCCGTCTGCAACCGCACTCGCTGCGCCGCCCATGATGCCGGCCATGCTCAAGGCACCTTGTTCGTCGGCAATCACCAAGGTATTTTCAGACAGGCATACGGTTTTTTCATTCAAACATGCCAGCGTTTCGCCTTCTGCGGCGCGGCGCACGATGATGCTGCCGGACAATTTGTCGGCATCAAACACGTGCATCGGCTGGCCAAGTTCCAGCATCACATAGTTGCCGATATCGACCAGCGCCGAAATACTGCGGATACCGCTGCGCGCCAAACGCTGTTTCAGCCAATCGGGTGTGGGTGCTTCAGCGTTCACGTTCTCAATCACGCGGCTTAAAAAACGGCCGCAATCGGCAGGCGCGTCGATGCGCACCGGCTGGATTTTGCTGCTTTGCACGGCGGCCGTCTGAACGGCTACCGGCACGTAGGCGCATTGGGTCAAGGCCGACACTTCGCGCGCCAAGCCTTTAATCGACAGGCAATCGGTGCGGTTGGGGGTGATTTTCAGGGTGAAAACGGTGTCGTCCAAATCCAGATAGTCGCGCAGGTTTTGGCCGACGGGTGCATCGGCGGGCAGAATGTGCAGGCCGTCGACGCCGTCGTCGGGCAGGCCCAATTCGTCGGTGGAGCACAGCATACCGTTGGAAACCTGCCCGCGCATTTTGGTGGGCTTGATTTTGAAATTGCCCGGCAACACCGTGCCCGGCAAGGCACACGGCACTTTGATGCCGGCGCGCACATTCGGCGCACCGCAAACGATTTGAATCAATTCGCCGGTGCCGGCATCGACTTGGGTAATGTTCAGGCGGTCGGCATCGGGGTGTTTTTCCACCGATTTCACTTCGGCCACCACCACGCCGTTAAACTCGGGCGCGGCTTTATCGGCTTCTTCGACTTCGAGGCCGGACATGGTGAGCAGATGGGCGAATTCGTCGGCGGAAAGATTGGCATCGGCTTGGGTTTTCAGCCAGTTATAGGGAAATTGCATGTTAATCTCTTTATAATTCAGCTTTAATTTGTTGAATAAAAGAATTTATTGTAGATAAGTTATAAACACTAGGTATGATATTAAATGCTTCTTCTAATTTATTTTTAGCAGAAAACCACCCTTGTCCATCTGTAATCCAAATAAATTCGTAATTAGAATAGCGATTGATTTTAGGTGCGATGTCAGAATAAGCACGCGCCACCTCATTAAGTTTAGAGCCGCCCGTGTTATAAAAGTTGGTTTCTATCAAATACGTTTTAATCGATGTAGTAATAACAAAATCAAAACGTTTAATATCAGCACCCAAACTAGCAATTTCTAGAAATTCGGTACTATAAACCTCACTTCGGTAAGCAATATTATGCTGCTGAAAAATAGCAGCAACTGCATTAGCCATATTGTTACCGCCACGGTTTTTTCGAGCATTTGAATCTAAACCGACCTCAATGCCAAAAACGTAATCAACCAAATTAGTTATTTCGCTATTTCGAAAAACAGCAGCCAATCCAGTTAATTCAATATATTCAATAATATGTTCAGGAGAATTAAAGAAACTGCTTAGGCTAACCGCTTGTAAATCATGGTTTAATACTTTTGTTTTCTTGGATTCTCTAATTGCTATCAAAATTCCCAATACTTCAAATACTTTTGGATTTTCATGATAAAGCTGCCTTACTGCAGTATCTAAATTTTCTTTTCCCAATAGATAATTAAGTGTGTTCAGCTTGATTTCAATGGGTTGGATATGAGATCTGATTTTCTCAAAATCCGTAAAATAATCCAATGTGGCATTGGTTTGCGCCAACTGACCTAAGAATAATTTAAAACCACTCAGTTCATCCATTTTTTAATCTCTTTTTTGCCAACTCAAAATAATCTGCTTCCCATTCACACCCACAAAAATTTCGCCCGTATTTTAATGCGGCTATTCCTGTCGTGCCGCTACCCATAAATGGGTCAAAAACCAAATCTCCGATGTCGGAGGCTGCTTGAATACACCGTTCCAACAAGGCCAACGGTTTTTGCGTCGGGTGTTTGCCAAAGCGTTTTTCTTCTTTACTCGGCGGAGCAATCTGCCAAACGCTTTTCATCTGCTTACCGCCATTTTGCGCTTTCATCGTTACATAATTAAACGTATGCTTGGCTTTCTTGTTTTTCTTTGCCCACAACAGCGTTTCGGTAGAATGAGTAAAAAAACGGCACGATAAATTGGGCGGCGGGTTGGGCTTTTCCCATGTGATGTTATTCAGCAGGTGATAGCCGATGACCTGCATCAGGTAGCCCGTCAAATAAATATTGTGCTGCGTTCCACAAACCCAAATTGTACCGTTCGGTTTCAACAGCGCGTAACACAAACGCAACCATTCTTCGTGAAACTCCAAATCAACGGCCAAACCTTTGGATTTATCCCATTCGCCTTTGTTTACCGAAACCATTTGCCCGTTTTGGCAGGTAAATCCGTCATTGGAAAGCAGATATGGCGGGTCGGCAAATATCATGTCAAAGCAGCCGTTTGGGTGTTTATCCAAAATACGGCGCATCACGGTTAGCGTATTTTCATTGTAGATAACCATGCCGTCTGAAATATATTTTTTCAGACAGGCATGATAAACCGCCGCTTCCTCACGCAATACGTTTAATTCATCCGCCATATATCGCCAATAACTCGCCAACTTTTTGCCTGCTGCTGCCTTTTGCCGCGATATTACGCTGCACAGCAACCGTTTCCAAACGCGCATCTTTATAGATTTGGCGGGTAAATGTCGTGTCATGATTGGAAATCAAAACGCCTTGCGACTGTTCGGAAACCTGTTTCGCCGCCTGCGCCAAACGGCTTTGGTCGTCCAAATCAAAGCCGCCTTTTGCATACGCAGTAAACGAAGCCGTTTCGCTCAACGGCACATAAGGCGGATCGCAGTACACCACATCATCGTCATTTGCCCAATCCAAGGCCGTCTGAAAATCGCCGCACAGCAATTCGATACGATCGGATTTTTGGATAAATCCCAGCATTTCCGCTTCGGGAAAGTACGGTGCGGCATAACGCCCGAACGGTACGTTAAACCCTCCTTTACTGTTGTAGCGGCAAAGCCCGTTAAAGGCGTGGCGGTTCAGATAGACGAATAAGGCCGAACGTTCGACTGCATCTTGGCTTTGATTGAATTGTTCACGCAATGCATAGAAGCGGTTTTCCTGATTGTTTTCAGGCGTGAAAAACGAACGTGCGTAAGCAATAAATAGTTGCTTTTCCTGTTTTAATATCCGATAAAGATTGATGAGGTCAGTGTTGCTATCATTCAACAGATAAGCGTCAAAATCTACAGCGAGCGATAAAGCTGCCGAACCAGCAAAGGGTTCAATCAGACGTTTTCGCGGCTGACTGGGGAAGTTGCTTAATATAAACGGAACGAGCTTCGCTTTTCCGCCCGCCCATTTTAAAAATGGTTTTGAAGTTGCCATATTTTCAGACGGCCTTGCCCCGTCAAGCTTACTTAAACTGCTTCAAAAAGTTCAAATCATTATCAAAAAACAGCCGTAAATCATTCACGCCGTAGCGCAGCATGGCGAAGCGGTCAAGGCCAATGCCGAAGGCGAAGCCGGTGTAGCGTTCGGGATCGATATTCACGTTGTTCAACACATTGGGGTGCACCATGCCGCAACCGCCCACTTCCAGCCATTTGCCGTTGTCGCCCATGATGTCGATTTCGGCGGAGGGTTCGGTGAACGGGAAAAACGAGGGGCGAAAGCGCACTTGCAAATCGTCGCGCTCGAAAAAGCGGCGGATAAAGTCGGTGAACACGGCTTTTAAGTCGGCCATCGTGACACCTTCTTCCACCCACAAGCCTTCGGCCTGGTGGAACATCGGCGAGTGGGTGGCGTCGGAATCGACGCGGTACACGCGGCCGGGGGCGATGATACGGATGGGCGGATTCTTTTTATCCAGCATATAGCGGATCTGAATCGGCGAGGTGTGGGTGCGCAGCACGTCGCCATTTTCCACATAAAATGTGTCCTGCATGGCGCGGGCGGGATGGTTTTGCGGGATATTGAGCGCTTGGAAGTTGTGGAAATCGTCTTCGATTTCGGGGCCGTCGGCCACATCGAAACCCATACCGTGGAAGAGTTCGACCACGCGTTGCAGAGTCAGGGTAACGGGGTGCAGACCACCGCTGTGTTGACCGCGGCCGGGCAGGGTAACGTCAAGCGCTTCGGCGGTCAGCTGTGCTTGCAGTTTGGCGGCGTTGAGTGCATCGCGTTTTTCGTTATAGGCTGTCTGAAAGCGGTTTTTGCATTCGTTGATGTGCGCGCCAACGGTTTTCTTTTCTTCAGGCGGCAGGCTGCCGAGCTGTTTCAGCAGGGCGTTAAGTTCGCCGGTTTTGCCCATATAGCGGGCTTTAACCAACTCTAAAGCTTGAAAATCGGCGGCGGCCTCCACTGCGGCGATACCTTCTGCGGCGATACGGTTTACATTTTCCATAATATTGATTCGTTTGAATTCTGTGGTTCGTCCCGCGCGATACGGCAGGCAGGATGCGGCAAATAACTAGGGGCTGACGGCAAACGGAATTGCCGTCAGCCCCGAGGCCGTCTGAAACCCATCCAAACAACCTCCTGTAGCTTTCCGCTTCAGTTTGAAAGCCGGGTATTATAACGCAAATTGCACCGAAAAAACAGCGGGCTAAAGCATACACGGAGCCTTTGTAAAAAAGCCGGATATGGATACATCTCAAGATGCGGCAACGCAGCGGGCACAGACATACCCAATATAAACGGCACTCAATGCAGAAATACGCCGCAGATGGCTTTTTTTGCAAAGGCTTCGATATATCAATATTCCCCGATTCCCCGCATACCGCATTCATTCGCCCCTCTTGCGAAACCGCTTTTTTCAGACGGCCTTCACAACCGCCCTCCCCGAGCCGAAGCACACTCAAATACCCAACCCAATCCATCACTATCATCACTGTTGCATAATTTACCAATTTATTGCAAATGGCAAATAATTATTTGCATTACTTTATCATGAGTGATAAATTTGGTTTACATTTGTAAATTATGGAATTTGAATTTATCAAACCCAAAAGCATTTTTAAAAAATTTCTTTTCATATTTTTATTTATGTAAAACAAATAGATAAATATCTATTTTAAAAATTGATAAAAATTAAAAACGAATTATTAATTATTTTAAATCAATAAATTATGAATAAGTTTGTATTTTTTAACAAAACAAAACAATTAAGAAACAGCTTGCTGCCTTTCAGCAAAATTTTCAACTTGTTGTTTTAAAACAAATTTACCGACAACATTACGGAGCCTTAAAATGTCAAACCAAATCATCCTCACCGTTATCCGGCCGAAAGGCACTTCAGCCGCCGAGCAAGCCGCCCGTTTCAATGTGAACGCCGGTTCCGGCCAAGCCTTACACATACAGGCTGCCGCACTCACCGACTATCAGCTTGCCGATGCCGCAACCGGCCTTGCCCCTGAAAATCTGGAATTCACCCGAGTGGGCGACAACCTGCACATCCGCGACAAAGCCTCTGCTTCCGCCCGCCCCGACATTGTTATCGAAAACTACTACACCCATGCAACCGGTAATATCAAAGGCTTGCAGGCCAACGGTTCTCTCACCGCCTATGATGGCGAAATTCCCGCCAAACCCTTAACAGCCGAACAAGTAACCGTGCACCAAAACAACTCCGGCGGCGGCGTAAACAAACTGGCCGTGGCTTTAGGCGGCTTGGCCGGTGCCGGCCTGCTCGGCGCATTGGCCGGTGGCGGTGGTGGTGGTGGCGGCTCCGATCAGGCGCCGGCAGCTGCGGCAACCCAAAGCAGCACATCTTCAACAACCGCACAAACTACTACTTCGTCTGCCAATACGGCCTCTAACGCCAAAACCACAACACCTGCCGCCCAAACCGCAACATCTTCGAACGCCGCTGCGCAAACAGACACAGCAACAGAAGCTGCAACCGCTTCCGTTACCGGCAAAGAAACCGAACAAGCTGCGGTAGATTCCGCAACCTCAT
Source organism: Neisseria dentiae (assembly GCA_041827905.1). GTDB lineage: Bacteria > Pseudomonadota > Gammaproteobacteria > Burkholderiales > Neisseriaceae > Neisseria > Neisseria dentiae_B. The sequence continues at coordinate 10,154 of JBHALY010000045.1, read as the reverse complement.
CCGACAGCACTGCATCCGATACACAAAATACTGCGTCCGGCAGCACGACCGAACCTATAAATACGCCGTCTGAAACCCCTTCTGCTTCCGGCAAAGAAACCGAACAAGCCGCGGCTGATTCAGCAACTTCATCCGGCAGCACCGCATCCGATACGCAAAACACTGCGTCCGGCAGCACGACCACGCCTGTAAACACGCCGTCTGAAACCCCTTCTGCTTCCGACAAAGAAACCGAACAAGCCGCGGCTGATTCAGCAACCCCATCCGACAGTACCGCATCCGATACGCAAAATACTGCATCCGGCAGCACAACCGTAACGGAGGATACCGCCGCAAACAGCAATGATTCGGCCGCCGCAACAGCCCCCGCCGACACCGTTGCAACAGATACCCCCGCCACAGTTTCAGACGGCCAAACCGCAACACAAAACGGCTATCGTGTATATGAGCACCCGCAATACGGCAAATATATCGACGCCGCCGAATTCGGCACCGATCCGAGCGGCCAAACCGACAGCCTGGCCGCCATCAACGCCGCCTTGGCCGCCGCACACAAAGAAAACGCCGCCGTATATTTGAGCGGCAGCCTGTATATTTCCGACCAAATCGTGTTAAACAAAGCCAACTCGGGCGTAACCGCCCTGTTTGGCGACGGCATGGGTAAAACCACCATTTCGTTCGACAAAGCACAAACCGGCGTGTTCAATTCCGACACCAACGAAGACGACATCCGCGCATTTGCCGGCATTCTGATCGACGGCCAAAGCAACAAAACCGTTGCCGACTTATCGGTGAAATACACCAACCCCGACTTTTACCGCACCGGCCAAAGCTATTTCGGCAAAGTAAACGGCATTCTGGTTAACGATGCCGACAACACCTTGATCAGCAAAGTAGAAGTATCGGGCGCCAACCGTGCTGGCGTATTTTTCACCTCCACCCAAACCCTGCAAAAAGACCCCGACAGCGCCAACGGCCGCACTTACAAAGCTCGCCTGATCCGCGGCGAGGTCGACGAAACCTACGAAAACCTGCCCTTGGGCGAAAACAACCGCATTGTCGACAGCAATCTGCACCATAACCGCGTGGCGGGTGTATTGCTGGCCTATCAGAAAGACTTCACCGCCGACGGCAACACCATGTCGTGGAACGGCCACGAAGCCGACGGCGGCACTGGCTACGGCATCGCCAGCATGGCGGGCAGCTACAATTACGGCATCACCTACACCAACAACACCACCGACCACAACTACCGCAAAGGCTTGGATGTGCACGACGGTGACGATATCGTTATCGAAAACAACACTTCCATTGGCGACCGCCTCTACGGCATTGCCGTATATAACCGCCAATTCACGATGGATACGGTGAAAATCAACAACAACACCATCATTGCCGACCCAGATTTCCGCCTGGCGCAAGACGATAACGCAGGGTTGAAATATTTCGGTTACGCCGGCATCCATATGCAAACCAACACCCAGTTGCGCGATTTGCGCAGCAGCGATACCGGCCATTTTGAAATCAGCGGCAATACCATCGAAAACCTGAATGTTTACCAAAACGCCACCCAAACCTACGGTATCGAATTCCGCAACCATGAACCGAATATGCACTACACGCTGGATATCACCGGCAACACCATCGAGGGCGTATCCACCAAATATGCCATCGCCGTGATCAACAACACCAAAAACACCACCCTCGGCACCAACGGCCAAGGTTCGGGCACAATTAATGTTGTGGACAACACCATCGATATCGGCAGCATCCCCAAAGGCACCATGCCCGTATTCATCATCGAAGAGAGCAACAGTGGCCAGCTGCGCGGCGAAGTAACCGTATCCGGCAACAGCCTGACCGTGCGCGAACAATCCGACGGCACCATCGAAGGCGTGCAGATGATCGGCAATGCCGAAACCTACCGCGTTACCGACAACACCTTCGAAATACACGGCACGATGGACAAACCCGTGATCAGCCTGCTCGGCCGTGCCGGCAGCGAAATCCCCGAACTGTTCGTTAGCGGCAACGACATCACCACCGATTTAACCGGCAACCTCTACCGCAGCTGGATCGAACGCAATACCGTTGTCGATGTTTACGCCGACAACAACACCCACAACGGCAAAGAGCTGGCGGAAGTACAGCACATCGTCTCCACGCCTGCCGCAGGCTCCGCACCCGAAACCACCGAAACGGTTGAAACCGCCTACGTTTTGGATTTGGGCATCGGCAGCGACACCATATCGGGCACCGGCACCAGCCAAGCGGCATACAAGCAAACCGAAACCGCCGAAGCGGCAACGGCTTCGGAAAGCACGGCTGAACTTTCCGGACAACTTTCAGACAGCCTGCCCGCGCTGAACGATTTGCTCGCCGTTACCGAATTGGATCTGTCTGCCGTATTGGGAGCCGAAAGCGGCGCGGGATTGGCTGTCGGCGCCACCGTTACCGAATACGCACAATCGCTGAACATCAGCGAAGAGCAATGGCAAAGCGAAGTTTCCGCCTATATTGTGTAAACAGGATTTTTCAAGCCGTTAAACCTCAAGCCGGGATTGACGAACCCGCCCCGGCTTGCGAAACACTTAATATTATGCCCGGGCCTGACCCGGGTATTTTGTTGGTTATGAAAGAAAAAACTAGAGCCTGCGTAAATTCGTTGAGGCCGTCTGAAATATCTACATCATGCCCGGGCTTGATCCGGGTATAACGGGAATGTTTTAGAAATCTTTTCGTTTTTACAAAAACACAAAAGCCTCAGGCCGTCTGAAAGCAAGCAGATTTTTCTACTTGCTTTCAGACGGCCTGAGATTTGATAACGGCTGCGGCAAGCCGGTGAAATTACCCGCGCCGCCAAGTAGTGCCGCCGGCACCGTCTTCCAGAATAATGTTTTCGGCGTTGAGCAGATCGCGGATGCGGTCGGATTCGGCCCAGTTTTTTGCTGCACGCGCCTGTTTGCGTTGTTCGATTAAAGCGTCGATGTCTGCGTTGGTAAGGCCGTCTGAAACGCCGCTTCCCTGCAAAAACGCCTGCGGATCGCGCTGCAACAGGCCGATGATGCCCGCCAGCGCTTTCAAATATCCGGCCAATTCGGCGCTGTTGGTTTTGTTGACTTCGCCCGCCAGCTCGAACAACACCGCCATCGCTTCCACCGTGCCGAAATCATCGTTCATCGCGGCGTAGAAACGGCGGGTGTAGTCGTTGCTGCCTTCACTCAGTGCCACTTCGGCGGGCGGGGTGTTTTTCAGCGCGGTGTAGAGGCGGGTGAGCGCGCCTTTGGCATCATCCAGATGTGCATCGGAATAATTCAGCGGGCTGCGGTAGTGGGCACGCAGAATGAAAAAGCGCACCACTTCAGGATCGTATTGCTTGAGCACGTCGCGGATGGTGAAGAAATTGCCCAGCGATTTCGACATTTTTTCGCCGTCCACGCGGATAAAACCGTTGTGCAGCCAGTATTTCACATGGCTGGCGATGGTTTTGCCGTGCGCCTCGTGGTGCAGGCAGGCGCCGTGCGCACCCACACTTTGGGCGATTTCGTTTTCGTGGTGGGGGAACTGCAAATCGGCGCCGCCGCCGTGGATATCGAAGGTATCGCCAAACAGCTCTTCGCCCATCGCCGAGCACTCGATGTGCCAACCGGGGCGGCCTTTGCCCCACGGGCTTTCCCAAGAATCGGCTTCGTTGGGCTTGGCGGCCTTCCACAACACAAAGTCGAGCGGATCGCGCTTGAAACCGTCCACCTCCACCCGCTCGCCCGCGCGTAAATCATCCAGCGATTTGCCCGACAACTGGCCGTAGGCGGCAAACTCGCGCACGGCGTAGTAAACATCGCCGTTTTCGGCGGCATACGCCTTGCCGTTGGCAATCAGCCGCTCGATCATGGCAATCATCTGGCCGATGTGTTCGGTAGCTTTCGGCTCGACATCGGGCCGCAGCACGCCCAGCGCGTCGGCATCTTCGTTCATGGCCTGAATAAAACGCGCGGTCAATTCGCCGATGGTTTCACCGTTTTTGGCGGCGCGGGCGATGATTTTGTCGTCGATGTCGGTGATGTTGCGTACATAAGTAAGCGGATAACCCTGCGCGCGCAGCCAGCGCGCCACCATATCGAACACCACCATCACGCGGGCATGGCCGAGATGGCAGTAATCATAAACCGTCATGCCGCACACATACATACGCACGTTTTCGGGGTTAAGGGGGATAAAGGGTTCTTTTTGGCGGGTTAAGGTGTTGTAAACGGTTAGCATAGATAAATTCTTGATTATGATACCCGGCAGGCGTGAGCCTGCCGCATGGTTAAATAATGATACAGGCTTGCGCCCACAAATATTTTTCAGACGGCCTGTTATTTATTTCACCAACCTCCAGCCGCCTTCTTCATGCAACAGGCGGATTTTGCCGTCGCGCGAGGCATAGCCGCCTTTTACGCTTTCCAAAATAGTGTTTTCCGGCACGCCGGAGGCGAACACTTCGGCGCGGGATTTGTCGCTCGACAGCAGCACATACACTGCCAGCGTGTCGTTATCGGGGTCGGCGAATTTGATGTCCAGGTTGTCGAACGGTTGGATACATTGCTGTTTCAACGCCGACCAGCTTTGTCCTGCCGAAGCAATACAACCGTGCGCATCGCGGTCGCCGCCGAGAACAGGTTCAGCTTCAAACGGTGAAGAGGCGCAGGCCGCCAGTACGGCGGCAAGCAGGGCGGGTGTGATTTTTTTCATGTGCGGCTTTCTTGATAGGGCTTGCTTTGTTTTAAACAATACTTTCTATTATAAATTTCGATAACGAAGCAACTTAATAAATAAAAAGTACATGCGTCGTACCCGGGCTTGACCCGAGCGAGTATGACGAAACGGTTATTAAGTAAGTGGTTTACCATATAGGCCGTCTGAAAACCTTTCAGACGGCCTGAAGTTTAACATTATCCGTTAGGGAAAGTCTTTCCGATATTGCACCATATCGGTTTGGCGCGCCACCTGATTATAGAGCGACTGCGCCGCCGAATTGTTTTTATCGGTAACCCAATAAACGCGGTTCAACCCCTCCGCTTCGGCGAAACGGTAAACCGCTTCAATCAGGCTGCGCGCTGCGCCCTGCCTGCGGCAGCCCGCGCTAACAAACAAATCTTCGAGATAGCAGCATTTACTGATATTCCAAGTGTTCGGGTGGATAACGATATGCGCGAACCCCGCCAGCCGGTTATCGGCATCGAATGCGCCGAAACCCTTTATCTCGGCCGACTGCATGATGCTCTGCCATGTGTTGCGGGTGGTTTCGCCGCTCAAAACGGCGCGGTAAAAATCGAGATAAGCCTGCCATAAAGTCAGCCATTCTGCCTCGTCGGCAGGCGCAAGCAGGCGCACGGTAACAGACATTTTGGTTTCCTGTCGGCTGGTTCCAATCCTGCGGATTTTAACACCCGAACCGGCAAACGGTTTACCTTTGCGGCGGATTCGGCCTACAATAACGGCGTTTTCGCGTAATTTTTAAGAAAACCCGTTTTTCACATCACCAACAAAGGAGCTTTTCCAATGGCCGTTTTAGTCAGCAAACCCGCCCCGTTTTTCCATGATGCCGATAAAAAATTCTCTGCCGTTTTGGGCAACGGCGAAGTAGTGGACAACTTCAGCTTTGCCGAAGCCGCCAAAGGCAAATACGCCGTGGTATTTTTCTATCCGCTGGACTTCACTTTCGTGTGCCCGTCTGAAATCATCGCCCACGACCACCGCGTGGAAGAGTTTAAAAAACGCAACGTCGAAGTGTTTTCCGTGTCTATCGACAGCCAGTTCACCCACGCCGCATGGCGCAACACGCCGGTTAACGAAGGCGGCATCGGCCCGGTGAAATTCACCATGGTGGCCGACGTGTCGCACGAGCTGGCTAAAGCCTACGATGTTGAAAGCGAGGGCGGCGTAGCCTTCCGCGGTTCGTTCTTAATCGACAAAAACGGCATCGTGCAACACCAAGTGGTAAACAATCTGCCCTTAGGCCGCAATGTCGACGAAATGCTGCGCATGGTAGACGCGCTGCAATTTACCGAAGAGCACGGCGAAGTGTGCCCGGCCGGCTGGAACAAAGGCGACAAAGGCATGAAAGCCGATGCGCAAGGCGTGGCCGCCTATTTGTCGGAAGCTGCCGACAAACTGTAAGCCGTCTGCATTGAAAACGGGGCAAGCCGATAAGGTTTGCCCCGTTTTATTTGCTTAAACCGGATTGGCACCTGAAGCCTTTATTCGGCCTTAAACACCGCCGTATCGGTTTTCGGCTGCTCCGCCGCCACCGCTGCGGCTTCCCGCTCCGCTTCCTGAACTTCAGCGGCCAGACGTTTTTTCTCGGTGAGATAGGTGCTGATCTGATAAACCAAATCCTGCGTGCCTTCGTGGGTGAGCGCGCTGATTTTAAACAGGCGCGGGGTGGTCATGTCGAAACCGAAGCTGTCGTTGGGCTGCGGATGGTTCCAGCCGATTTGCGCCAGAAATTCGGCGGCGCGCGCTTCGGCCTCTTCGGGCGAGAGCATATCGAGTTTGTTCAACACCAGCCAGCGCGGTTTGTCATACAACTCTTCGTCGTATTTGCGCAATTCTTCAATCAGCGCCAGCGCTTCGGCGGCGGGGCTGACGTTTTCGTCGAACGGGGCCAAGTCCACCACATGCAGCAGCAGGCCGGTGCGCGAGAGGTGTTTCAAAAAGCGGTGCCCCAAACCCGCGCCTTCGGCGGCGCCTTCAATCAGGCCGGGGATGTCGGCCATCACGAAGCTGTGGTTTTCGTCCATGCGCACCACGCCGAGATTGGGGTGCAGGGTGGTGAAGGGGTAGTCGGCCACTTTGGGGCGGGCGGCGGACACGGCGCGGATTAGGGTGGATTTGCCGGCATTGGGCATACCGAGCAGCCCTACGTCGGCCAGCACTTTCAGCTCGAGCTGCAAGGTGCGCGCTTCGCCCTCTTCGCCGGGAGTGGACTGTTTGGGGGCACGGTTAACCGACGATTTGAAGTGGATGTTGCCCAAACCGCCTTTGCCGCCGCGCGCCACGCACACGCGCTGGCCGTGGTGGGTGAGGTCGGCCAGCAATTCGCCGGTGTCGGTGTCGCGGATCAGGGTGCCCACGGGCATATGCAGTTCGATGTCGTCGGCACCTTTGCCGTAGCGGTCGGAACCGTGGCCTTTTTCGCCGTTTTTGGCCTGATAGCGTTTAACGAAACGGTATTCCACCAGCGTGTTGACGTTTTCGTCGGCCACGGCGAACACGCTTCCGCCTTTGCCGCCGTCGCCGCCGTCGGGGCCGCCGCGCGGTACGAATTTTTCGCGGCGGAAGCTCACGGCTCCGTTGCCGCCTTTGCCTGCCACCACTTCGATTTTGGCTTCGTCGATAAATTTCATGATGCTGTTTTCTGTAAAAAGGTTTTCAGACGGCCTTATGCTTGTTGAGGCCGTCTGAAAAGAATATTAATCTGAAAAGAATATTAAACGGATGAATATTATAAAGGATACGCCGGCAGGCCGTCTGAAAGATTTTTCCGTTTGGCCGAAACCGCTTCAAATGTAATCTTAAACCATCTGATTTTATTCTAATAAGAATTATTATTAATAATATTTACTTTTTATGTGTGTATTTTTATAATGCCCGCAAAAATAGAACGCTTACTCAAAACCCGTTAACCGTTTTTGAGAACCCGCTATGACCCATCCCCCCTCATGCCCGCGCCGCCTGCCCCTGCTGCTGGCGGCGGCTTTTATGCCCGCCGCTTTTGCCGAAAACAACACGGCGGATACCAAAACCTATTCGGCCGTATTGCCCACCGTCGAAGTAGTCGGCCAGGCCGACACCAATATCCTGAAAGGCTATGTTAATTACGACGAAGCCGCCGTTACCCGCAACGGCCAGTTGGTGAAAGAAACGCCGCAAAGCATCGATATTCTCAATATCCAGAAAAACAAAAATTACGGCACCAATGATTTAAGCTCGATTCTCGAAGGTAACGCCGGCATCGACGCCGCTTACGATATGCGCGGCGAGAGCCTGTTTATCCGCGGTTTCCAAGCCGACGGCAACGATATTTACCGCGACGGCGTACGCGAAAGCGGCCAGGTGCGGCGCAGCACCGCCAATATCGAGCGGGTGGAGATTCTCAAAGGCCCCTCTTCCATTTTGTATGGCCGCACCAACGGCGGCGGCGTAATCAATATGGTAAGCAAATATGCCAACTTCAAACAAAGCTGCACGGTGGGCGCGTCTTACGGCTCGTATGCCGCGCGCAGCCTCAATCTCGATATCAACCAAGTGTTAAACGACAACGTGGCCGTGCGCTTGAGCGGCGAAATCGGCAAAGCCAATTCGTTCCGCTCCGGCATCGACAGCAAAAACGCCATGATTTCGCCCAGCGTTACCGTAAAACTGGATAACGGCCTGAAGTGGACGGGGCAATACACTTACGACAGCGTAGAGCGCACGCCCGACCGCAGCCCCAGCCGCACGGTTTACGAACAAATGGGCATTTCGCGCGACCAAGGCTTCGCCCATCCCAATGATTATGTGAAAGACAAGCTGCAAGTTTGGCGCTCTAATCTCGAATATGCATTCAATCCCGATTGGAACCTGCAATGGCAGCTGGCCCACCGCAGCGCGTCGCAGGATTTCGACCACTTCTACGGCGGCACTTTCAACCCCAACACCCGCCTGCTCAGCCGCAGCTATGCCTGGCAGCAAACCGACAACAAAACCCTTTCGAGCAACCTTACCCTCAACGGCAAATTCAAAATCGGCCGTTTCGACAACCATTTAACCGTGGGCTTCGATGCCAGCCGCGAAAAACGCCATCCGCAGCTGGCGTTCCGGGGCAATTATGTGTCAATCAATCCTTACAACCGCAGCAGCTGGCCCGCTTCCGGCCGCCTGTTGCCGATGGCGACCGACAACCGCCACGAAGCCGATTCATACGGCCTGTTCGCGCAAAATATTTTCTCGGTTACGCCCGATATCAAATTGGTGGCGGGCGGCCGTTTCGACCGCTATAAGGTCAGCAGCACCTTTATCGACAACAGCCACTACAGCTACAGCGGCCACACCTTCAGCCCCAATTTCGGCGCGGTCTGGAACGTTACCCCCGTGCACACCCTCTACGCCGGCTACAACAAAGGCTTCTCGCCGCTGGGCGGCCGCACTTATCTGGGCTTGAGTTCGGCGGATGAGCAGGCCAACTCCAATACTTCGCCCGAGTTTTCCAAACAATACGAGGCCGGCATCAAAAGCTCTTGGTTAGACGACCGCCTCAGCACCACGCTGGCGGTTTACCAGCTTGAGCGCTACAACATCCGCTACCGCCCCGACCCGGAAAATTCGCCTTACGAATGGGCGGTGAGCGGCAAACAACGCTCGCGCGGCATCGAATTCGGCGCCTTGGGGCAAATCGCGCCCAAATGGTATCTGCGCGGCTCCATCGGCGTGATGCAGGCCAAAATCGTGGAAGACACGCAAAATCCGGAACGCGTCGGCCGCCACCTGAACAACAGCAGCAACATCACCGGCAATCTCTTTGTGCGCTACACGCCCACCGAAAGACTCTACGGCGAGCTGGGCATTACCGGCACCGGCAAGCGCTATTACACCAACGAGCGCACCGGCGTAGTGGAAAACATCCCCGGCTTCGCCCGCGTCGACGCGCTGGCCGGCTGGAACCACAAAAACCTCAACTTCACGCTGGCGGTGAACAACCTTTTAAACCAGAAATACTGGCGCTCCAACGATATGCCCGGCAATCCGCGCGGCGTTACGGCGCGGGTGAATTACAGCTTCTGATGCCGGTAGCAGCTTGCCGTTCAAACACATGGTAAAGCGAACGGTATAAATCAAAGGCCGTCTGAAAACATTTTTTCAGACGGCCTTTAACGATGAAAAATGATTGACAACGGTTTGATTACCGTTTTTCAGACGGCCTAACCCAAATCGCGCTGCTTTTCGCTCAACCTGCGGTGGATGTCGCGGGCGATGGCCTGGCGGTCGGGGCCGGAGGGCACGGGGTCGAGAAAATGCAGTTCGGCCACGCCGCCGGGCTGGCTGATAATCATGCGGATAGACTGTATCAGGCTGATGTCGCCGTAGTAGGCCATGGCGGGGTTGGGGCTGCTGCCGTCGGGGTTGGGGTA
>JBHALY010000044.1:0-13215 GCA_041827905.1 Neisseria dentiae | reverse complement strand
TTACGCCGCGCGCGCCAACCTGCAACCCGTGATTATCACCGGCATCGCCCAAGGCGGCCAGCTGATGACCACCACCGAAGTCGACAACTGGCCCGCCGATGCCGACGGCGTGCAAGGCCCCGAACTGATGGCGCGTTTCCAAGCGCATGCCGAACGCTTCGGCACCGAATTGATTTTCGACCAAATCCACACCGTCGATCTGCAAAACCGCCCGTTCACCCTGAAAGGCGATATGGGCGAATACACTTGCGACGCGCTGATTATCGCCACCGGCGCTTCGGCCAAATACCTCGGCCTGCCCTGCGAAGAAAAATTCGCCGGCAAAGGCGTGTCGGCCTGCGCTACTTGCGACGGCTTTTTCTATAAAAAACAAGATGTCGCCGTGGTCGGCGGCGGCAATACCGCAGTAGAAGAAGCGCTTTACCTGGCCAATATCGCCAACACCGTTACCCTGATCCACCGTCGCGACACCTTCCGTGCCGAAAAAATCATGGTCGACAAACTGATGCAGCGCGTGGAAGAAGGCAAAATCATTTTGAAACTGAACGCCGTGCTCGAAGACATCACCGGCGATGATATGGGCGTGAGCGGCGCACGTTTGAAATATAACGACGGCAGCAGCGAAGAAATCGCCGTGCAAGGTGTGTTTATCGCCATCGGCCACAAGCCCAACACCGATATTTTCAAAGGCCAGCTCGATATGGACGAAACCGGCTATCTGAAAACCAAAGGCGGCAGCGGCGACAACGTCGGCCTCACCAATATCGAAGGCGTATGGGCCGCCGGCGACGTGAAAGACCACACCTATCGCCAAGCCATCACCAGCGCCGCCTCCGGCTGCCAAGCCGCATTGGATGCCGAACGCTGGCTCGACCGTCAGAACTAAACAACCTGCGGGCCGCCTGAATAAAACAGACGGCTTCCGCGCCCTGTTTAGGCATTCGCCACAAAATTTTACAGGTCGGGCCGACAACCCGGCACTTTGCTTTGCCGGATTATGTTTCCCATAGCCCGGCCTATCGATTGAAAGGATTCCCCATGATCAAACTGCACACCAATTTCGGCACCATCGGCATCGAACTCGACCACGAAAAAGCTCCCATTACCGCCGCCAATTTCGAACAATATGTGAAAGACGGCTTTTACGACGGCCTGATTTTCCACCGCGTTATCAAAGGCTTTATGATTCAAGGCGGTGGTATGGACGAAAACATGAACGAAAAACCGGGCCGTGACCCGATTCAAAACGAAGCCCAAAACGGCCTGAAAAACGACAAATACACCATCGCCATGGCGCGCACCCAAGCGCCCCACTCCGCTTCTTCGCAGTTTTTCATCAACACCAAAGACAACACTTTCCTCAACCACACCGAACCGAGCCTGCACGGCTGGGGCTACGCCGTGTTCGGCAAAGTGGTTGAAGGACAAGACGTAGTGGATGCCATCGAAGGCGTGGCCACCAAACGCCACGGTTATCACGACGATGTGCCGGTGGACAACATTGTGATCACTAAAGCGGAAATCGTATAAACCGAAAGGCTTTAAGCAAAACTCAGGTCGTCTGAAATTTTTCAGACGGCCTGTATCATTATTAAATCATTTTGTTCAGTAACCGTTTCGTCATTAGCGCAGCGGATTTGCGAAGCTGATAGCAGTACGGCAATATAAAAAAGCAGGCATATGCCTGCTTTTGTTTTATATCCGCCGAATCTTACAGCGCGTCTTTCAGGGCTTTGCCTGCGCGGAATTTCGGGGTTTTGGCAGCGGCAATGGTCAGCGGCTCGCCGGTTTTCGGGTTGCGGCCTTGACGCTCGGCACGCTCGCCAACGTAGAAAGTACCGAAACCTACTAAAGTTACGGTATCGCCTTTTTTCAGCGCGCGGGTTACGGCATTGGTCATGCCGTCCAAAGCTTTGGCGGCTGCTGCTTTGGAAATATCTGCCTCTTGGGCGATGGCTTCAATCAGTTCAGACTTGTTCACAATAAGTCCCTTTCTATCGTTTGAAATAATGAAAGCCCCGAGAATCGGGCGTTTGGGTACGGTTTCGTACATCTGGCGACTTTATAACAAGCCTAAAATCGCCGTGTCAAGCGAAAAGATGCGGAATATTGCGCTTTTGCGGGCTTTCTTTACAACAACCGCATCTTTTACAACACATTCCTACAGATTCAATGTTTGGTTGCTTTTACGCTTGACTTGTTTTCAGGGTTCGACAATGCGGCCTCGGCGGTAGTTCCTTCGTTTTTCCACGGTTCGGGCTGGCGCTCCAAACCTAAGGCCAAAACTTCGTCTATCCATTTCACCGGATGGATGGTGAGGCCCTCTTTTACGTTGTCGGGAATTTCTTCCAAGTCTTTCACGTTGTCTTTCGGAATCAGCACATGCTTGATGCCGCCCCGCAGCGCCGCCAGCAGTTTTTCTTTCAAACCGCCGATGGGCAGCACTTCGCCGCGCAGGGTAATCTCGCCGGTCATCGCTACGTCGGCGCGCACGGGAATCTGCGTGAATGCCGATACCATCGCCAGCGTCATGGCAATGCCTGCGCTGGGGCCGTCTTTAGGCGTGGCACCTTCGGGAACGTGCACGTGGATGTCTTTTTTCTCGTAGAAATCCGGTGCAAGCCCTACGGTTTCGGCGCGTGAGCGTACCACGCTCCAAGCGGCGGATACCGATTCTTTCATCACGTCGCCCAGTTGGCCGGTGCGGATGATGTTGCCTTTGCCGGGCAAGGCTACGGCTTCGATGGTGAGCAATTCGCCGCCCACTTCCGTCCACGCCAGGCCGGTAACTTGGCCGATGCGGTTTTCGTCTTCGGCCACGCCGTAGTCGAAGCGGCGCACGCCCAGATAATCGTGCAGGTTTTTCTCGGTTACCTTCACGGTTTTGGTTTTCAGACGGCCTTTGGCGGCAGTGGTTTTCTTATCGGCGGCCAGCGTAATCTGCATCACCACTTTGCGGCAGATTTTGGCGATTTCGCGGTCGAGCGAGCGCACGCCGGCTTCGCGGGTGTAGTAGCGGATGATATCGCGTACCGCGCTTTCGGCGATTTCCAGCTCGCCTTCTTTCACACCGTTGCGCTTCATCTGCTTGGGCACCAGATACTGCATGGCGATGTTAATTTTTTCGTCTTCGGTGTAGCCCGACAAACGGATGATTTCCATACGATCGAGCAGTGCCGGCGGGATGTTGAGGCTGTTGGACGTGGCGATAAACATCACGTCACTCAAATCGTAATCCACTTCGGCGTAGTGGTCGGCGAACTTGTTGTTTTGCTCGGGATCGAGCACTTCGAGCAGGGCGCTGGCGGGGTCGCCGCGGAAATCACTGCCGAGTTTGTCGATCTCATCGAGCAGGAACAACGGGTTTTTCACACCGGCTTTGGCCATGTTTTGCAGGATTTTGCCGGGCATCGAGCCGATATAGGTGCGGCGGTGGCCGCGGATTTCGCTTTCGTCGCGCACACCGCCCAAAGCCATGCGCACATATTGGCGGCCTGTGGCTTTGGCGATGGATTCGCCCAGCGAGGTTTTACCCACGCCCGGCGGGCCGACCAAACACAGAATCGGGCCTTTGATTTTGTCCATGCGTTTTTGCACGGCCAAATATTCCAAAATACGCTCTTTTACTTTTTCCAAGCCGTAGTGGTCGGCGTTGAGCACCAAATCGGCTTTGGCCAAATCTTTGCTGACGCGTGATTTTTTCTTCCACGGCAGTTCCAGCAGGGTGTCGATGTAGTTGCGCACCACGGTGGATTCGGCCGACATCGGCGGCATCATTTTCAGCTTTTTCAGCTCGGAAAGGCATTTTTCTTCGGCCTCTTTGCTCATGCCGGCTTCTTGAATCTGCTTTTCCAGCGCTTCGAGTTCGCCGCGTTCGTCTTCTTCGCCTAATTCTTTCTGAATCGCTTTTACCTGCTCGTTGAGGTAATACTCGCGCTGCGATTTTTCCATTTGGCGTTTCACGCGGCCGCGGATGCGTTTTTCTACCTGCATGATGTCGAGTTCGGCTTCAAGCTGGCCGAGCAGGTATTCCATGCGCTCGGCGATGCTGACCATGCCCAATACGTCTTGGCGCTGTTCGAGTTTGAGTTGCAAATGCGCGGCAACGGTGTCGACCAAGCGGCTGTTGTCGGAAATGCCGTGGATGGTACCGATAACTTCGGCGGGGATTTTTTTGTTTAACTTGGCGAACTGGTCGAACTGCGACAGCAGGGTGCGGCGCAGGGCTTCCATGTCGGGGTTGTCGGTATCGGTGTCGTCGGCGAATTCCACATGCGAAACAAACAGTTCGCCGTTGTCTTCCACGCGCAGGGCGCGGCCGCGGCGTATGCCCTCCACCAGCACTTTCACGGTGCCGTCGGGCAGTTTCAACACTTGCAGCACTTGGGCCACCGTGCCCATTTCGTGCAAATCTTCGGCGCGCGGCTCTTCTTCGTTGGGGTCGCGCTGGGCCAACAGAAATACCGGTTCGTCGTTGGCCATGGCCAAATCGAGTGCGGCGATGGATTTTTCGCGCCCTACGAACAGGGGCAGCACCATGTGCGGGTAAACCACCACGTCGCGCAGCGGCAGGGTTGCCAGAGCGGCGTATTCCTCAAAATGTTTGTCTGTTGCCATATCTTTATCTCTATTCAAGTTGTTACTGCTATTTGTCGGATTGCCGCCCACATGGGGTTGGCAGCCCGCTATTTCAAGCCTTGAAAAAACAGCAAACGCTTATATCTTCAAAACACCTTTTCAGACGGTAGTATAATGGATTGCAAATAGTGTTTGCGTTAAAATATTGCCAGGGTCTGTTGATAATTAACCATCGAAGCGGTTTTTGAGGCAAAAACCGCGTATGCAAGGAGAAAAACGCAGCAAGGTTAGACACCTTGCGAGTATTTTCGACGCAGCAGACGTGGATTTTTGACCAAAAACCGACGATGTGTTAACTGTCAACAGACCCTGGAAACGTATCAGGCCGTCTGAAAAGCGAAAAATTTTCAGACGGCCTGATTGGCCTTCTTAAGGAAACACCATGTCCGAACAAAACCCTTCTTTAATCGAGTTTCCCTGCAACTTCACCATTAAGGTGATGGGAATCCAACACCCCGAATTCACTTCTTCGGTGCTCGCCTGCGTGCAGAAACACGCACCAGAAACCCAAGCGCACCATATCAGTGTGCGGCCAAGCAGCAAAGGCAATTATCTGGGCGCCACCGTGGAAGCGGCCAATGTGCAGAACCAAGAACAGCTGAACAATATCTACCGCGAACTCACCGGCCACGAACTGGTGAAAATGGTGCTGTAACATGAAAACCGTGCACTTGGGCCTGGCTGACTACCAACCCGTGTTCGAGGCCATGAAAGCCTTTAACGCCGAGCGCACCGACCACACCGAAGACGAACTGTGGGTGGTCGAACACCCGCCCGTGTTCACGCAAGGCTTGGCGGGTAAGCCCGAACACCTGCTGCTGCACAGCAGCATACCCGTGGTTCAGATCGATCGCGGCGGCCAAATCACCTATCACGGCCCCGGCCAGCTGGTGGTTTACACGCTAATCGACTTCAAACGCCGCAAAACCAGCGTGCGCAATATCGTGAGCGCCCTTGAAAACAGCATTATTGCCACGCTGGCCGAATACGGCATCAGTGCCGCCGCCGACCCGCAACGCCCCGGCGTGTATGTGAACGGGCGCAAAATCGCCTCTTTGGGGTTACGGATTAAAAACGGCTCGGTGTATCATGGCTTGGCTTTGAATGTCGATATGGATTTATCGCCGTTTCTGCAAATAAACCCCTGCGGCTATGCAGGCATGGAAATGGTGCAGATGGCCGATTTTCTCACGCCCTGTCCGCCGCTTACCGAAGTGGCCGGAAAGCTGACCGCACATTTACAGCAAAAGCTGGAACCATCGGCAGCAGAGGCCGTCTGAAAACCATCGCCTCCAACAGACATTAACATGCGGAGCACGGCAAAACCGCTCTCCTCCTGCCAACGTCCCAAAGATTATTGAAACCGCCATGCGTTTAGCCCTGATTTCCGACATACACGGCAACCTGCCGGCCTTGGAAGCCGTTGCAGCCGACATCCGCCGGCGTGGTTGCGATGCCGTGGCCAATTTGGGCGACAGCCTCTCCGGTCCTCTGTGGCCGCAGGAAACGGCGCAATTTCTCATGGCCGAAAACTGGCCGACGGTTGCAGGCAACCACGAACGCCAACTGCTCACCCAGTCTGCCGCCAAACAAAGCCTTTCCGACCGTTTCACCTCCCTGCAACTGGGGCAGCCGGAATGGGCGTGGCTGGCCGCCCTGCCCGCCACCCTGCCGTTAACCGAAGATATCCTGCTCTGCCACGGCAGCCCGCACGGCGATAGGGTTTATCTGATGGAATCCATCGTGAACGGCCGGACGGTTTTGTCTGCCGAAAAAGAAATCCGCCAACGTTTGGGCGATACCCGCGCCGCCGTTATCGCTTGCGGCCACACCCACATACCGCGCAGCATCCATATCGACGATATACTGCTGGTTAACCCCGGCAGCGTCGGCCTGCAAGCCTATGAGGACGACCAACCGCCCCATGTGGTGGAATGCGGCTCACCCTACGCACGCTACGCCATAATTGAAAAACGGCAAAACACTTGGACGACAGAACACTTTACCGTGCCCTACCCCCATGAAGCTGCCGTTACCAAAGCACAAAAAGAACACCGCACCGACTGGGCTTATGCTTTACAATACGGCCGTACACCACCGGCACAAACCCTGCCGGCCGGCACCCTAACCGTTAACCCGGAATATCAGCCATGAACAACGAAACCGTCAAATCAAACAACGCCCAAGGCGTCAAGCACAAAGGCGCCGCCAAAACCGCACGCATCCCCATCAAAGTAGTGCCGCTGGAAGAAAAGCTGAAAAAACCCGAATGGATACGCGCCAAACTGCCTACCGGCAAGAAATTTTTTGAAATCAAAAACATTCTGCGCGATCAAAAAATGCACACCGTGTGCGAAGAAGCCAGTTGCCCCAATATCGGCGAATGCTTCAGCAAAGGCACCGCCACCTTTATGATTATGGGCGACATCTGCACCCGCCGCTGCCCCTTCTGCGACGTCGGCCACGGCCGCCCCAACCCGCTCGACCCCGACGAACCGAAAAACCTGGCCGAAAGCGTAGCCGCCATGAGGCTGCGCTATGTGGTCATCACCTCGGTTGACCGCGATGACCTGCGCGACGGCGGCGCCCAACATTTCGCCGACTGCATCAGCGCCATCCGCGAAAAAAGCCCGCAAACCAAAATCGAAATCCTCGTGCCCGACTTCCGCGGCCGCCTCGACATCGCCTTGGACATTCTCTCCCGAACACCGCCCGACGTGATGAACCACAATCTCGAAACCCACCCGCGCCTCTACAAACAGGCGCGCCCCGGTTCCGATTACCAACACTCGCTCGAACTCTTGCGCCGCTATAAAGAAATGCAGCCCGACATCCCCACTAAGTCGGGCATTATGGTCGGCTTGGGCGAAACCGACGAAGAAGTGCGCGAAATCATGCGCGATATGCGCGCGCACAACATTGAAATGATTACCGTCGGCCAATACCTGCAACCTTCAGACGGCCACCTGCCGGTGTTGCGCTACGTTACCCCCGCGCAATTTAAAGAGTTTGAAAAAGAAGCCTACGAAATGGGCTTTACCAACGCCGCCATCGGCGCAATGGTCAGAAGCTCTTACCACGCCGACGAACAGGCTTCGCAGGCTTTGCAGGAAGACGTTTTAAACGTTAATCTTTAAAAATCAAGCCGTTTTAAACATCAGGCCGTCTGAAATGTTTCAGACGGCCTGATGCCTTTGGAAAATTCAAATTACCAACTAAAAAACCTGAGGCCTTTGCAAAATTCCTTTCAGCATCTTAAAACCTCTGCATCATGCTCAAACTTGACCCAAGCATCTTTTTGTTTCAAAAGAAATAACAGATACTCGGGTCAAGCCCGAGTATGACGGAAGTGGTTTTATAACGGCAGGGGTTTGGACAAGCTGCCGACAGATTTTGCCTGATACTTGCGAATGCTAATTATTGGTCCACAAACGCACGCTCAATCAGGTAGTCGCCGCGTTGGCCCATTTTCGGCGAAACCTTCATGCCGAATTCGTCCAACACCGCGCTGATGTCTTTCAGCATGGCGGGGCTGCCGCACAGCATGGCGCGGTCGTGTTCGGGGTTCATCATCGGCAGGCCGATGTCTGCGAACATTTTGCCACTTTTCATCAGGTCGGTGATGTGGCCGCGGTGCGGGTATTCTTCGCGCGATACCACGGGGTAGTAAATCAGTTTTTCTTTGACCAGTTCACCCAGATATTCGTGTTCGGGCAGCTCTTTGGTGAAGCGGTCGTAATAAGCTAAATCTTTTTTGTAGCGCACGCCGTGCACTAGAATCACTTTTTCAAACTGGTCGTAAACTTCCGGGTCTTTGGTGATACTCAAAAACGGGGCGATACCGGTGCCGGTGGAGAGCAGGTAAAGGTTTTTACCGGGGTTGAGGTCGCCGCAAATCAGAGTGCCGGTGGGCTTTTTGCTCACTAAAACTTCGTCGCCCACTTTCAGGTGTTGCAGGCGGCTGGTCAGGGGGCCGTCGGGCACTTTGATGCTGAAAAATTCGAGGTGTTCTTCCCAGTTGGCGCTGGCCACGCTGTATGCGCGCATCAGCGGTTTGCCGTCCACCATCAGGCCCACCATCACGAACTGGCCGTTTTCAAAACGCAGCGAATCGTCGCGGGTGCAGGTGAAGGTGAAGTAGGAATCCGTCCAATGGTGTACGGAAAGAACGGTTTGGGTGTTGAACGCTGCCATTCGGATACTTTCTTTTGATAACGATAAAAATGAAATACGGTTTCAGACGGCCTTAAGGCCGTCTGAAAAATCATTGCCTGATTAAAA
Organism: Neisseria dentiae; assembly: GCA_041827905.1. Taxonomy (GTDB): domain Bacteria; phylum Pseudomonadota; class Gammaproteobacteria; order Burkholderiales; family Neisseriaceae; genus Neisseria; species Neisseria dentiae_B. The sequence goes on along the minus strand of JBHALY010000044.1, from coordinate 4,296 downwards.
ATACGGCATTCTAAACAAAAACATTTCTCATCACAATGTTTGCCCGGCAGGACGTTTTTCAGACGGCCTGATCTAAGGTTGTGCGGATAATGTTTTTCACCGCTTCCGCATCATTGGGCACCACGGTTACGCGCTGGGGCAGTTGCTCCAAGCCTGCAAGCGCGGCGGGGCGCGGCACGGCTACGCTGCCTACGGCTTCGTGTATGGTGTCTTCAAACTTGGCGGCCAGGGCGGTTTCGAGGCAGACAATGGTTTCGCCCGCTTCGCGTACTTCGCGCGCCACTTTCACGCCGTCGGCGGTGTGCGGGTCGATTAATTCGCCGTCGGTGCGGTAAACTTCGGCGATGGTCTCCAAGCGGTCGCGGTGGCTGCTTTTACCGGAGGCAAAGCCGTATTTTTCGTGCGCTTCTTGCAGTTTCGCCGCCAAGTCGAAACCTTTGCCGCTGCCGACTTCTGCCCATAATGTTTGGATTTCCGCTGCGTTTCTGCCCATCAGGTCGAACACGAAACGCTCGAAGTTGGAGGCTTTGGAAATGTCCATTGAGGGGCTGGAGGTAACGTGGGTGTGTTCGGCGGTGCGCGGGCGGTAGGCGCCGGTTTTGAAAAATTCGTCGAGCACGTCGTTTTCGTTGGTGGCAACAATCAGACGGCGGACGGGCAAGCCCATTTGGCGGGCGATGTGGCCGGCGCAGATGTTGCCGAAGTTGCCGCTGGGCACGCAGAAGCTCACTTTTTGCGCGTTGTTCTCGGTGGCTTTGAAATAACCGGCGAAGTAATACACCACTTGCGCCACAATGCGCCCCCAGTTGATGGAGTTGACGGTGCCGATGTGGTATTTCTCTTTAAAGCCGGCATCGTTTTGCACGGCTTTCACGATGTCTTGGCAGTCGTCGAACATGCCCTCAACGGCGATGTTGTGGATGTTTGCATCTTGCAGGCTGAACATCTGCGCGCGCTGGAAGCTGCTCATTTTGCCGTCGGGCGAAAGCATAAACACGTTGACGCCTTTTTTGCCGCGCAGGGCGTATTCGGCGGCGGAGCCGGTGTCGCCGCTGGTGGCGCCGAGAATATTGAGCTGTTTGCCTTCTTTGGCCAGCACATATTCAAACGCGTTGCCCAAAAACTGCATGGCCATGTCTTTAAACGCCAGCGTGGGGCCGTTGGAAAGCGCTTGGATTTTGATGCCGTCTGAAAGCGTGCGCACGGGTGTGATTTCGGCGCTGCCGAAAGTTTCGGCGGTGTAGGTGCGGTTGACGATATCGCGCAGATCGGCGGCGGGAATATCGGTAACGAACAGGCTCATGATTTCAAACGCCAGCTCGGGATAGCTCAGGCCGCGCCACTTTTGCAGGGTAGCTTCATCTATTTGCGGATAGTGTTCGGGCAGCATCAGGCCGCCGTCGGGCGCAAGCCCCATCAATAATACTTCGCTGAACGGTTTGGGTGCGGTGGCTCCGCGGGTGCTGATATATTTCATGGTTCGTTTTCTTAAATAATCGGATAAACGCCAAACGGCATCAAATGTTTTCAGACGGCCTGCTGCATACGAACAGGCCGTCTGAAAAGGTTATTAACGGTATAAACGCTTCATGCAGGCGGTTACGGTTTTGGCGGTTACCGAGGCCACGGCCTGCGTGCGGGTGGCGGGGTTGACGATCTGCACCATTTCGTTGGCGGTCATCTGGTTGGGCGCTTCTTCGCTGGCGCAGCCGCAGATTTTGTCTTCCCATTCCTGCTGTTTTTCGGCCGTCATCGCCAGCGCAATCACGCGCCATTCGTTGCGTTTGTTTAATTCGGTGCGGCATTGGTTGTCCACCGCCGCCGTTATCAAAGAGTTGCCCACGCCCAAACCGCTGTTCATATTGCCGTCGGCGGTGCAGGCAGCGAGCAGTAAAACAAACGGCAATGCAATGATTTTTTTCATGATTTCCCTTTTTCAAACAAGTGGTAAAAATTCTTATCCGGCCGCCCGGATTCTGGCGAGATAAGCCGCCCTATCCTCTTCGGTGATTGCCCGCACCGCGCGGCAGGGAGCGCCCATTGCCAAAACGTTGGCGGGAAGATCTTTGCAAACCAGGCTGCCTGCGGCCACCACGGTGTTGCTGCCGATGGTTACGCCGCCGAGAATGATGCTCTGCGCGCCTATCCATACATTGTCGCCGATCACAATCGGCTTGGCATCTTCATAGGCTTGGGCGCGCAAATCCGCATCGAGCGGGTGGCCCACGGTGTAAAGCCCCACGTTGGGCGCCAGCAGAACGCCGTTGCCGATGGTGATGCCGCCCGCATCGAGCATGGTGCAGTTGAAATTGGTGTAAAAACCGTCGCCCACTTCGATATAGGTGCCATAGTCGCAATAAAACGGCTGGGTGATGAAAACATCTTTACCCGCTTTGCCGAACAGGCGGCGGATAATCGCTTCGCGCGCGGCCGTATCGCCCGGGCGGGTGCAGATATTGTAGTCGTGCAGCAGCTCTTTGGTGCGGTCGCGCTCGGCAGCCAAACCGGCTTCCAAAGCATTGTGCGGCATACCCGCCAGCATTTTTTCGCGTTCGGTTTTCATCATCGGAAGGCCGTCTGAAACAAAATAGGCGCTATTGTACCGCATCGGGCTTATAATGCGGGGAAACTTTGTAACGGAAAAACACCCATGCCAGACCTGTTCTCCCGCCAGCCCGACGCCCCGCTCGCCGAACGCCTGCGCCCGCACTCGCTCGACGACGTTATCGGCCAGCAGCACTTAATCGGCGAAGGCAAACCGCTGCGGGTGGCGGTGGAAGGCGGCAAGCCGCATTCCATGCTGTTGTGGGGGCCGCCGGGCGTGGGCAAAACCACGCTGGCGCGGATTTTGGCGCAGAGTTTCAACGCCCAGTTTCTGCCCGTGTCGGCCGCATTTTCCGGCGTGAAAGATATTAGGGAAGCCATCCTGAAAGCCGAAACCGCCCTGCAACAGGGGCGCGCGACGATTTTGTTTGTCGACGAAGTGCACCGCTTCAACAAAGCACAGCAGGATGCGTTTCTACCCCATGTGGAAAGCGGCCTGCTTACCTTTATCGGCGCCACCACCGAAAACCCCTCGTTCGAAGTCAACCCCGCGCTCTTAAGCCGCGCACAGGTGTATGTGTTACAGCCGCTCTCGACGCAGGATTTGCAGAAACTGATTGATAAAGTGCTCGCCCTACCCGATTACCAAGGCTTTGCCATTAATGATGATGCCCGCGAACTGTTGTGCAACACCGCCGACGGTGATGCGCGCAGGCTGCTGAATCTGTTGGAACAACTGCTGCGCGCCGCCGCTACCCGCGGCTTGAACGAACTTACCCCCGAATTTCTCGCCGAGAGCCTCGGCGCACAAATCCGCCGTTTCGACAAAGGCGGCGAAAGTTTCTACAACCAGATTTCCGCCCTGCACAAATCCGTGCGCGGCTCCCACCCCAACGCCGCGCTGTATTGGTTTTGCCGTATGCTCGACGGTGGTGCCGACCCGCGCTACCTCGCCCGCCGCATCGTGCGCATGGCTTGGGAAGACATCGGCCTGGCCGACCCGCGCGCCATGCAGATAGCCAACGAAGCCGCCGCCACCTACGAGCGTTTGGGTTCGCCAGAAGGCGAACTCGCGCTGGCGCAGGCCGTGCTTTATCTGGCTGCCGCCGCCAAATCCAACGCCGGCTACACGGCCTACAACCAAATGCGCGATTTCGTGAAAAACAACGCCAGCGACGAAGTGCCCGTGCATCTGCGCAACGCCCCCACCAAAATGATGAAAGAGCTGGGCTACGGCCGCAAATACCGCTACGCCCACGACGAACCGCACGCCTACGCCGCCGGCGAAAGCTATATGCCTGACGGCCTGGCCGAGCCGGATTTCTACCAACCCGTGCCGCACGGCCTCGAAATCAAAATCGGCGAAAAACTCGCCTGGCTCAAGCAGCTTGATGATGAGGCGGGCAACGAGCAGTGATATTCGAAGCTGGTTGCCGGATTTGTGCAAACGGGCCTTTTAACGTGAAAAATATTAATTTGCGCCATACTCAGGCCAAGCCCGAGCATGACTCAATTGTTTTAATTTTTTAAGTTTGAGGCCGTCTGAAAATATGAACTGTCCCCCAATACTTGGACAAGATAAGAGTCTTTCTCAAACAGCCTTTTCAAGCTGGGTTCTGTAGCCGACAGGACTCAGCTTTTTTAAGTTTAAACTAATCCGTTCATGATTGTAGTAATGTATGTAATCATCTATTACCTCCGTCAGCTCCGCCACCGACAGCACACCTTCTTGATAGAAACTCTCCGTTTTCA
>JBHALY010000043.1:0-5760 GCA_041827905.1 Neisseria dentiae | reverse complement strand
TTCGCGCATGTGCACGCGGATTTGGTGGGTGCGGCCGGTTTCGAGCGAACATTCTATATAGCTGTGCGCCAAATAACGCTCCAGCACTTTCACATGGGTAACCGCCGGTTTGCCGCCGAATTTCACCACCGCCATTTTCAGGCGGTTATGCGGGTCGCGGCCGATTAAGGTGTCGATTTTGCCGTCGAACGGCACGATACCGTTGGCCACCGCGCGGTAAATGCGTTTTACCGTGCGCGCCTGCAACTGGCGCACCAAATGGTTTTGCGCGGGTAGGGTTTTGGCCACCACCATCAGGCCGCTGGTGTCTTTATCCAAGCGGTGTACTATGCCGGCGCGCGGAATCTGGCTCAATTCGGGGCAGTGCGCGAGCAGGCCGTTGAGCAGCGTGCCCGTCCAGTTGCCGGCGGCGGGGTGCACCACCAAACCGGCAGGCTTGTTCAGCACAATCACGGAATCGTCTTCATAAATAATGTCCAAATCCATGGGTTCGGGCGTAAACGCCAGGTTTTCTTCGCTCGGGCGCACCGTTACCGCGATATATTCGCCGCCTATCATTTTGTCTTTGGGTTGGGCCGGCTTTTCGTTTACCGTTACCGCGCCTTCTTTTATCCAAGCGGTCAGGCGGCTGCGCGAATAATCGGGCAGCAGTTTGGCCAATACCGCATCGAGCCGCATACCCGCCAAATCGAGGGGAACGGTTAAATTAATGCAAGTTTCTGCATCGGGGGCTGCCGCAAACCCCAAATCATCGTTATAATCGGCTTCATTTTCAAAGGAAGAGTTCTGCATGAAAAAAATTCTTTTAGTTGTTGCTTTAGGTTTGGCTTTGGGCGGCTGCGCCGGCACCAAAGGCACTATCGATAAAGATGCCCAAATCACTCAGGATTGGACGGTTGAAAAACTGTATGCCGAGGCCCATGACGAGTTAAACAGCAATAATTATACGCGAGCCATCAAGTTATATGAAATTTTGGAATCGCGCTTTCCCAACGGCCGTTACGCCCAGCAGGCGCAGTTAGACACGGCTTATGCTTATTATAAAGACGACGAGCCGGAAAAAGCGCTGGCCGCCGTCGAGCGTTTCCAACGCAACCACCCCCAACACCCGAATATGGATTATGCCTTGTATCTCAAAGGCTTGGTGTTGTTTAACGAAGACCAGTCGTTTTTAAACAAATTGGCTTCGCAAGACTGGTCTGACCGCGATCCGAAAGCCAACCGCGATGCCTACCAAGCGTTTGCCGAGCTGGTGGAACGCTATCCCAACAGCAAATACGCGCCCGATGCCACCGAGCGTATGGCGAAACTGGTGGATGCTTTGGGCGGCAACGAAATTGCCGTGGCCCGTTACTATATGAGGCGCGGCGCGTATCTGGCCGCAGCCAACCGCGCGCAGAAAATCGTCGAGCGTTATCAAAATACCCGCTTTGTGGAAGAATCGCTGGCGATTATGGAATCTTCTTACCGCAAAATGAACAAAACGCAATTGGCCGACGACACACGCCGGATTTTGGCACAAAACTTTCCCAACAGCCCTTATCTGCAAAAACCGTGGCATGAAAGCACCAGCATCCCGTGGTGGCGCTATTGGCGTTAAGGTTTGATTTAAAATATAGTAAAATTAAGAGAAGACAAGGAACAGAGCTGCAAACTGTAGATATAGAATAGTAAAGAAGTGGTTCTGTTGTCACTTTAGCAGCTTGAAAAATCGTTTTCTTTTACTATATTTATCAGACCACCTGAAAGTATAAGCTGCACCTTTATCCTGTTGAATCTTATCGTAACTGGATTAAAGATGCAGCTTTGTTTGTGCATGAATATAGTCTACTAGTTGATAATTTTATATTGGGAGCTTTGGAGTCATTTGCTTGAATACCCATTTGGGTATTTTGAGGGTTATCAAGAATGCCGAAAGGCACGGTGAAGCTCGTAGTTCTTGAGAATATTCAAAAATCACGAAACAATCATTTCAGCAAAAAAATACAAGCCTTTTGACATGGAAAGTAGCTTGTATGAAAAGTATAAGCAACTCGACTTTTTCAACATCTCCGTGTAGCTGAATAACGCTTGGTATAAAAATACCGGTCTGATTGGATTTTTCAGCTGGCTTGAAAGAATTACCGTGAACAAACGCGAGCAGTTATTGGAACAGCAGCACACAATTACATCTTCTGTTTTCCGCATGGTTTGCCAACAAAAAACAGCGTGAAATTTTAATGTATCACAAACCAAGCGGGGGATTTGATAGAACATCATCCTGACGGTACTGAAAAAGTTATCAAATATGCAAAATATACAAAATAACTTGGCGATTTTTTTATTCATGCAAACTGAAGGGTGTCAAACGCTGCAAAAAAACTTGCGAAACACTTTTCAGACGGCCTGAACATTAACTTAATAATAGAAAGACCCACTATGACTTGGGAAACCGTAATCGGACTGGAAATCCACGTCCAACTGAACACGCAATCGAAAATTTTCAGTGGCGCATCGACTGCTTTCGGTGCCGAGCCGAACGCGCATGCCAGCGTGGTGGAGTGTGCGCTGCCGGGCGTGCTGCCGGTGATGAACCGCGAAGTGGTGGAAAAAGCCATCAAACTGGGTTTGGCCCTGGATGCCAAAATCAATCAGAAAAACGTGTTCGACCGCAAAAACTATTTCTACCCCGATTTGCCCAAAGGCTATCAAATCAGCCAGTTGGATCTGCCGATAGTGGAATACGGCAAGCTGGAAATCGTGGTGGGTGATGAAGTCAAAACCATCAACGTTACCCGCGCGCATATGGAAGAAGATGCCGGAAAATCGGTGCACGAAGGTTTGAACGGCGCCACTGGTATCGATTTGAACCGCGCCGGCACGCCGCTGTTGGAAGTGGTGTCCGAGCCGGAAATGCGTTCCGCCGCCGAAGCGGTGGCGTATGCCAAAGCTTTGCACGGTTTGGTTACTTGGTTGGACATTTGCGACGGCAATATGGCCGAAGGTTCGTTCCGCATCGATGCCAACGTATCGGTGCGTCCGAAAGGCCAGGCTGAATTCGGCACCCGCCGCGAGATTAAAAATCTCAATTCGTTCCGCTTTTTGGAGCAGGCGATTAATTACGAGGTGGAAAGCCAGATCGAAATCATCGAAGACGGCGGCAAAGTGCAGCAGGCCACCATGCTGTTCGATCCCGACAAAGGCGAAACCCGCGTGATGCGCCTGAAAGAAGACGCACATGATTACCGCTATTTCCCCGATCCCGACCTGTTGCCGGTGATAATTTCAGACGGCCAGATGCAGGCGGCCAAGGCAGCGATGCCCGAATTGCCGAAAGAAATGGCCGCCCGTTTCGTGGCCGATTACGGCGTGAGCGACTACGACGCCCGCTTGCTGACCGCCACCCGTGCCCAAGCCGCTTTTTTCGAGCAGGCTGCGCAACAAAGCGGGCAGGGCAAGTTAACCGCCAACTGGATGAACGGCGAGCTGGCGGCCACCTTGAACAAAGAAGGTTTAAGCCTGTCTGAAAGCCCGATTCAAGCCGACCGCTTGGCCGGTTTGGTGGCGAAAATCGCCGACGGCACCTTGAGCAGCAAACTGGCCAAACAGGTATTCGAAGCGATGTGGGGCAGCGATTTGAACGCCGAAGCCATTATCGAACGCGATGGCCTGAAACAGATGACCGACACCGGCGCCATCGAAAAAATCATCGATGAAGTGTTGGCCAACAACGCCAAGTCGGTGGAGGAATACAAAGCGGGCAAAGAAAAAGCGTTTAACGCGCTGGTCGGCCAGGTGATGAAAGCCAGCAAAGGCAAGGCCAACCCGCAGCAGGTGCAGGAATTGATGAAGGCGAAATTGGCCGGTTAGCAGTTGGTAGGCTGTCTAAAAGATAAACTACTCTCCAAACAATTCCGGATACTGTTTCGAATTATTTCAAACGGTATCAAAACCTGATCCCAGTAGGCAGCTGGATCTTGGCCAAATGCTTCATAAATTTTGTCTTGGGTGTAAGCGAGCCAAATGGCTTGGCGGTTATGCGATTCGTACCGCTTTTTCGTAGGTGATAATCCGGAGATAGAGTTGTGTTCGGAAGATATTGAAAAGATCAACAGCATGCTGTTTGTCTTCGAGTGTAGCTCATATTGGCTAATGTAAGAAACTGCACCTCGGTTGGGTTGAAATTTGCTCAACTTCCGTGGTGCAGTGCAATCATTTCAGACGGCCTGTAGTTTTGCTAAAGCCTTTCGGTTTATACGATTTCTGCTTTAGTAATCACAACATTGTCCACCGGCACATCGTCGTGATAACCGTGGCGTTTGGTGGCCACGCCTTCGATGGCATCCACTACGTCTTGGCCTTCAACAACTTTGCCGAATACGGCGTAGCCCCAGCCGTGCAGGCTCGGTTCGGTGTGGTTGAGGAAGGTGTTGTCTTTGGTGTTGATGAAAAACTGCGAAGAGGCGGAGTGGGGCGCTTGGGTGCGCGCCATGGCGATGGTGTATTTGTCGTTTTTCAGGCCGTTCTGGGCTTCGTTTTGAATCGGATCGCGGCCGGGTTTTTCGTTCATGTTTTCGTCCATGCCGCCGCCTTGAATCATAAAGCCTTTGATAACGCGGTGGAAAATCAGGCCGTCGTAAAAACCGTCTTTCACATATTGCTCGAAGTTGGCGGCGGTAACAGGGGCTTTTTCGTGGTCGAGTTCGATGCCGATGGTGCCGAAATTGGTATGAAGTTTGATCATGGGAAATCCTTTCAATCGATAGGCCGGGCTATTGGGAACATAATCCGGTAAAGCAAAGTGCCGGGTTGTCAGCCCGACCTGTAAAACTTTGTGGTGAATGTCTAAACGGGAGCGGGAACCGTCTGTTTTATTCAGACGGCCCGCAGATTGTTTAGTTCTGACGGTCGAGCCAGCGTTCGGCATCCAATGCGGCTTGGCAGCCGGAAGCGGCGCTGGTGATGGCTTGGCGGTAGGTGTGGTCTTTCACGTCGCCAGCGGCCCATACGCCGTCGATATTGGTGAGGCCGACGTTGTCACCGCTGCCGCCTTTGGTTTTCAGATAGCCGGTTTCGTCCATGTCGAGCTGGCCTTTGAAAATATCGGTGTTGGGCTTGTGGCCGATGGCGATAAACACGCCTTGCACGGTAATTTCTTCGCTGCTGCCGTCGTTATATTTCAAACGTACGCCGTTCACACCCATATCGTCGCCGGTAATGTCTTCGAGCACGGCGTTCAGTTTCAAAATGATTTTGCCTTCTGCAACGCGTTGCATCAGTTTGTCGACCATGATTTTTTCGGCACGGAAGGTGTCGCGGCGGTGGATCAGGGTAACGGTGTTGGCGATATTGGCCAGGTAAAGCGCTTCTTCTACTGCGGTGTTGCCGCCGCCGACCACGGCGACATCTTGTTTTTTATAGAAAAATCCGTCGCAAGTGGCGCAAGCCGACACGCCTTTGCCGGCGAATTTTTCTTCACAGGGCAGGCCGAGGTATTTGGCCGAAGCGCCGGTGGCGATAATCAGCGCGTCGCAAGTGTATTCGCCCATATCGCCTTTCAGGGTGAACGGGCGGTTTTGCAGATCGACGGTGTGGATTTGGTCGAAAATCAATTCGGTACCGAAGCGTTCGGCGTGTGCCTGGAAACGCGCCATCAGTTCGGGGCCTTGCACGCCGTCGGCATCGGCGGGCCAGTTGTCGACTTCGGTGGTGGTCATCAGCTGGCCGCCTTGGGCGATGCCGGTGATAATCACGGGTTGCAGGTTGGCGCGCGCGGCGTAA
>JBHALY010000042.1:0-3057 GCA_041827905.1 Neisseria dentiae | reverse complement strand
CGCTGCGCCAACGTGTTGGTGTATGCCACCTCCAACCGCCGCCACCTGATGCCCGAATATATGGACGAAAACCTCGCCACCACGGGCAGCCGCGGCGAAGTGCACCCGAAAGAGGCGGTGGAAGAAAAAGTGTCGCTTTCCGATCGCTTCGGCCTGTGGCTGAGCTTTTACCCGTTCGACCAAAACGACTACCTGCAAGCCGTGGAAAACTGGTTGGCCGATTTCGGCCTGCCGTTTGACGAAACCGCCCGCAAAGCCGCACTCAACTGGTCGCTCACGCGCGGCAGCCGTTCCGGCCGCACCGCGTGGCAGTTTGCCGTCGATTGGGCGGGCAGGCTGCCGCATGAGCGGGTTTTGGATTGAACCGCCGTTTATCGTTTATATTGATAATGGCGGTCTGAAAACTAAAAAGAGAGTATTTTCAGACGGCCTGTTGGTTTGTTTCAAATGTATTATTTTTCGACCAAATAGCCGTTTTTTTGAATATCGCCTAAGCAGTTGACAACAATGTCAGATACAACGGTGTTGAAGGCGGCGGGTATATTGCCTCGATAGGTTAAACCTGGTGGTGGGGCTTTATTACCGATATTGGAAACAATAGCATGGGGATAAGTTTCAGAAAGCAACACTTGGTTTTTATTCAGATAGCTACATGTGAATTGATAATAGTCTTGCACAGTACTGCCTGATAAGCCCATTGTTAATCCGGTTTTAAACCCTTGCCCAACCGCTTGGCCGATATCTGCAATATTATTACCGGATATTTTCAGCGTATTTTCTGCTTGGTGTTGAACTACAGCGATTTTAGTATTCTGTAAAGCAGCTTTCGCAGCTTGTGATAATTCAGCAGAAGCCGCGGGAATAGGCTTGCCGTTACGGAAAAATTCAGTTTTAAGTTGAATCGGATAGGGGTGGGAGGGGGTTTTCAAATCGCTATTATGATACTTTTGGTGTTCAGATGAGGTATAGGTTTGAACACTAATACAGGCATTGGTTAGCAGAACAAAAGGTAAAATAAAGAATGAATTTATTTTCATGGTATTCCTTTTTTTGAAGGCCGTCTGAAAAACATTTTTCAGACGGCCTTTTCCTAAAAATCAAAAATTAAAAGCTATGAACGGTTCCTGCAATTTCAGCTTTACATTGTTCTAAGGGAACATGTTGAAATTTCGGTCGGCCTACGAATGCACCGAATCCAATGGAGGCTTTAACGCATTGGATTTCATTAGGTTGCAACGGCACGGTTACGCCACGGCGCACTTCGGTTTTTGCCCATATTTCATAATCTCCCGGGGGCAATTCGGCACTAATATATCCGCCATTGCGTAAATGGCCGATATAAGTATCGTTAGCATTGACATCAAAATGTACGCCACCACCTTTGAATGCTTTTGTGCGGTAAACGTATAGTTTACTTTGGCCTTCAGCGGGTTTTTCCAAGCCTGAAAAGGCTGTGCCGGTAGCACTACAGGCAGCCAATAATAAAGATGCCACACTGAAAGCGAAGATTTGTTTGAATTTCATTTATAAATTCCCTTTGGGTTGGTTTTATTTATCAATAACGTTTTCCGCCGAATGCGGTATCTAAACTTGAGTTGTCGAATTTAACTACCCCTGCAGTTTCGGCAGCATTTGCACCAAACAAGCCACCTTCATAACGTCCGCTGCTATTGCCTAAGACACTTGCATTTCCTGAATATTGGGCACCGCTCAGACGGCCTTCATGAAGGGTGATGTCGCGGCGCAGACCCGGCATGGTAATTTCGCCGCTGACGGTTTTATTGCCAAAATCAACTGTAACACGGCTAGTACCGTCGGTGATGATATCCCCAGTGAGGCTGTCGTTACGCACGGCATTGCCGTAGTAGGTGGCTTTTCCTGAGTTGGGAATGTCTTTTTCTGGGGTTAAAGTACCTTGATAACGCAACTCTTGAACTTGATTACTGTTGTTAACCCACGCGCCGTAAAAAGATGAATCTTGATTCCAGCCCACTAACTTACCATCTGCAGTTTGTCCGCCTACTAGGCCGTTATCACTCAAATTTAAATTAATACGGGTACCGTCAGGTGTTTCCGCCACGCCGGAACCGCCGCCGCCACTTCCGCAGGCTGCAAGCAAGAGAGAAGAAATACCGATGATAAAAAGTTTTTTCATATTTTGAAGTCCTTTGTTGGTGAGAATATTTATTATGGTGTTGTTGTGTAAAAATTATTTCATTTTTTGATTTTTTTCAAGTTTTTGTATTTTTATTTTTATATTTGTAAAGTATGCATATGATTTTGTTATGAAAACAATCGAACAGTTTGTTGTAAATTTTGCTTTTTTATCCATCAAAAATTTGTATTTTCAGACGGCCTTAAGGTTGAAACCCGCGCCGAATAGGCGCAAAATGTCCGCCGTTTCCCGCACGGGTGAAAACACCCCGGGGCGGTTTTATTTCAAGCAGAGAAAGCATACCGATGAGCGACAAATTACACCCCGAAACGCTGGCGATACGCGGCGCGAAAAGCCAAACCGAATATAACGAACACAACCAGGCCCTGTTTTTAACCAGCAGCTTCAAGTTCGACAGCGCGGCGCACGGTGCGGCGCTGTTTGCCAAAGAAGTGGAAGGCTACACCTATTCGCGCACCGCCAACCCCACCGTGTCGGCGTTCCAGCAGCGCGTGGCCGTTTTGGAGGCGGGCGAGAGCGGCATCGCCACCGCCACGGGCATGGCGGCGATTCAGGCGGCGTTTTTCACCTTTATGAAAGCGGGCGACCATCTGATTGCCAGCCGCAGCCTGTTCGGCACCACGGCTGGCTTTATCGGCGGCATCGTGTCGAAATTCGGCATCGAAGTTACGCTGGTGTCGCAAACCGATATCAACGAATGGCGCGCGGCGGTGAAGCCGAACACCAAAATGCTGTTTCTCGAAACGCCGTCCAACCCCTTAAACGAAGTGGCCGATCTCGAAGCCTTGGCCGCCATTGCCCATGAAGCGGGCGCGCTTTTGGTGGTGGACAACAGTTTCTGCACGCCCGCCATCCAACAGCCTTTGCGCTTCGGCGCCGAT
>JBHALY010000041.1:0-2621 GCA_041827905.1 Neisseria dentiae | reverse complement strand
CGAAGATGACGGTTTGGATATGGAAGACGACTTCGACGATATTTTCTTCAGCGAAGCCGAAGCCGCTCCCGTAGAAAAAACCGAAGGCAACTTCAATTTGGATTTGGGTTCGATTGACCGCGAACAAGGCGGCATCGTATCCGGCGCACTGACTCAAGATGAAGAAACCCAAAAGCGCGAACATGCCGATTGGGACAACATCGAATCGACCGAAAGCGTTTACGAGCCTGAAACCGAAAATGAATTCCAACATGTAGCCGTTGAATTCAACGCAGGCGAAGATGCAGATTCAAACCAAGAAACGACCGTAATATCAGAATCCGAACCGGCCGATTCCGCCAAAGCCGCCGACGACGATGCCCCGCTTGAGTTTTATACCGAGCAGGCCGCTGACGATACCGTTACCGGCCAAGCCGCCCTTGATGGCGAAGAGCAGGCTGAAGAACCGTCTGCCGAAGAACCGTCTTTGGTGCAAATCGAAACCACAACTGCTCCGGAATCCGTAGCGGAAACGGTTGAAATCGACACTTTATCGTTTACCGACGAGGTCGAGGCCGCAACCGAAGCCGTTACCGAGCAACCCTCTCTTGCCGTTGAAATTGCAGAAGATGCCGAACCCGAAACAGCAGATATTACATCTGCACAGGCTGTTGCTGCCATCGAAACCGCACCGGCAGAAGAGCATACCGCAATCGAAACAACAACCGAATCCGCTTGGACTGCGGCCACCCCGCAAGACGACGGTTTTGCCTTCCAAGACGGTGAAGATTTCGGCACCACGGTTAATCTCTCTACCGATGATGCGGAAACCATAGAATGGGAAAGCATCAACGTTGAGGGTGATTCGCGCAGCGACGACGGCTTTATCTCCGAATCCGTGGGCATGACCGCTCCGCTGGAAGCCAAATACGAACTGGCGCAAATGTATGTTGAAATCGGCGACCCCGAAGCAGCAAGAGAAACCTTGCAAGAGTTGTTGGAAGAATCCAGCGGTACGATTTTGGAAAAAACCAAAACCATGCTTGCCGAGTTGGATAAATAATCTCGATTTCTACAATAAATGCCGTCTGAAAAGACGGCATTTTTAGTTTAGGCTCATGGCTAAAAGAAACTATATAGTGAATCCACTTACTTCGGTACAAGGCGGCTGGCCCGTCTTGTCTCATTAAATTTGATTCACCACACAAATCCTCCCGATTTTCTATCCGGCCCGCACCGCTTACCCTGCCCGTTCGATCATAGCCTCGCGCAATGCGTCCAAACCCAGGTTTTCGGTAACCGAAACATTCACCGCTACTGCTCTGCCCTGCGTGTCGCGCAATACGCCGGCGGGGCGTTTGTTGTCGGGCAGCAGGTCGATTTTGTTGTACACCACAAGCTGAGGCACTTCGTGGGCACCGATTTCTTCGAGTACGGCATTCACATCGTCCATCTGCCGCTCGAAATCGGGGTGGGCGGCATCGACAACGTGCAAAAGCACATCGGCCAATGCGGTTTCTTCGAGCGTGGCCGAAAAAGCCGACACCAGCTTGTGCGGCAAATCGCGCACGAAACCTACCGTATCGGTGAGAATCACGCTGGTTTGATGGTTGAGATACAGGCGGCGGGCGGTGGTGTCGAGCGTGGCGAAAAGCTGGTCTTTTGCCAACACATCGGCTTTGGTTAAACGGTTGAACAGGCTGGATTTTCCGGTATTGGTATAACCCACCAGCGCAAAAGTTTTGATGTTGCCCTGCATACGCGCTTTGCGGCGGGTGGCGCGCTGCTTCTGCACGTTGTGCAACTGCTTTTTCAGTGCAGTGATTTTTTGGTTGATTAGGCGGCGGTCGGTTTCGAGCTGGGTTTCGCCCGGCCCCTTCAAACCAATACCGCCTTTCTGGCTTTGCAGATGGCCGTAACCGCGCACCAAACGTCCGCTCAGGTGGCTGAGCTGCGCCAGCTCTACCTGCAATTTGCCTTCCTGCGACTGCGCACGTTTGGCGAAAATCGCCAGAATCAGGCCGACACGGTCGAGCACGCGGCATTGCAGCACCCGCTCCAGATTGCGCTCCTGCGTGGGGCTGAGTTCGTGGTTGAACACCACCAGGTCGATATTATGCTGCCGCACGGTTTCGGCCAGCTCTTCCGCCTTGCCGGTGCCCACAAATAAAGCGGTGTGCGCTTTGTCGCGCTTGGCGGTTTCGGTACGCACCAAGTCGCCGCCTGCCGCCCGCACCAGTTCGGCCGCCTCGTTTAAAGCCGCCTGAAACGCCTGCTCGCGCAACTCGTTGGCGCCGGTATAGTCGGCGCTGAGCATCACGCCCGCCAGCATCACGCGCTCTGGCTTTTCAAGGGATTTGTCGATTTGGAACAGGGTGGGTTTGCTCACGGCGCAGGCTCCGTTGGTCGGTTTTTTCAGACGGCCTGAAGCCTATTGCGCTCTCGGCACTTTGTTAAACAACCGGTAAAAATTCTCGGTGGTGGTTTCGGCGATGCGCTCCGGTGTTTCGCCGCGCAACTGCGCCACAAAATCGGCGGTGTATTTCACATAAGCCGGTTCGTTGGGCTTGCCGCGCTTGGGGACGGGGGCGAGAAAAGGCGCGTCGGTTTCCACCAGTATGCGGGCGGAGGGCACATATTTG
>JBHALY010000040.1:0-9081 GCA_041827905.1 Neisseria dentiae | reverse complement strand
TTGACAGGCTCCGGGGTGTGTTCAGGTTTTCGGCAGGGTAACGCCGGTTTGCCCCATATATTTGCCGTTGCGGTCTTTATAAGAGGTTTCGCATACTTCGTCGCTTTCGAAAAACAGCACCTGCGCCACGCCTTCGCCGGCATAGATTTTGGCGGGCAGGGGAGTGGTGTTGGAAAACTCCAGCGTAACGTAGCCCTCCCATTCCGGCTCGAACGGGGTAACGTTTACGATGATGCCGCAGCGGGCGTAGGTAGATTTGCCCAAGCACACGGTTAACACGTTGCGGGGAATGCGGAAATATTCCACCGTGCGCGCCAAAGCGAAAGAATTGGGCGGGATAATGCAGCAGTCGTCTTCCACCGTAACGAAGTTTTTCGGGTCGAAGTTTTTCGGGTCGACGATGGTGCTGTTGATGTTGGTGAAAATCTTGAATTCGTTGGCGCAGCGGATATCGTAGCCGTAGCTCGACGTGCCGTATGAAATGATTTTACGGCCGTCGATTTCCTTTACCTGGTTAGGCTCGTAAGGTTCGATCATGCCGAACTCTTCGCTCATGCGGCGTATCCATTTGTCGGATTTGATGCTCATAAGGTTCTCTCAATCTTTTTTGGTTGCATAGGCCGTCTGAAAACGTATTCTACCGTTAAACGCGTGGTTTTTCAGACGGCCGTGTTTATTCTATTCCTGCCAGCCGCCCAGATAGCCCGCCAGCTCTTCCAGCATGGTGCTTAACGATTCGGTCATCAGAATCTGCGAGGCGAAAGCCAGGCTGGCTGCATCGTCGCCGTGGCCTTCGGCTTCTTCCTGCAATACGTCGAGATACTGGATGCGCTTGAGCGTGAAATCCTGCGTGAGCACGAACGCAATCTGTTCGCGCCACACCAAGCCCAGTTGGGTAACGGTTTTGCCGTTTTTAACGTGTTGGACCACTTCGTCGGCGGTTAAATCCTGCTTCGACACTTTCACCACCGGCGCCACATCGCCCGTGCCTTTCAGCTCGCAGTCGCTGTCCAGCTCGAAACCGCCCTCGGCGGCGCCCTGCAACAGCCAGCTCGTCATCAGGCTGCCCGGCGACTGTTTGGTGTTGGGCAGGCTCGCTTCCAAGCCGCCCAGCGCTTCGCGCAGTTTGGTGAGCATGCCTTCGGCTTTGGTTGCGGAGGCATTGTTCACAAACAGATAGCCGTGTTTGGTGTCGAAAACAGCCTGCGTGCGGCTGCTGCGGGTGAAGGCGCGAGGCAGCAAATCATCGGTAATCTGTTCTTTTAATTCCTGCTTTTCTTTACGGCCCACATTGCGCGCTTCGGCGTTTTGAATCTCGGCCACGCGCTCTTCCAGAATATCGCGGATAACGCCGGCGGGCAGCACTTTTTCTTCTTTTTTCAGCGCCACGCGCCAGGTGTAATCGGCGGGAAACACCGTTTCGGGCGAAAACGCCACCGGTGCGGCAAAGCCTTCGCTGAACCAGTCCAAACCCGAGCAGGGTGCGAACTGCGCTTCGGCCAGTTTGTCCGCCAGCGTTTCAAGCTCGGGCAGTTTGTTTTTATTTAAAGGATAAAAGCTGATTTGTTTGAACCACATGGCATTTCTCTGAAGTGAAACCGCCGCATTATACAGCAGGCAAAGGCCGTCTGAAAGGCCGCGCCGCCCCGCCTGATTGACAAGCGCAAACGGCATCGGTATAGTGCGCGCTTCGGTTATGCGCCCATCGTCTAGAGGCCTAGGACACTGCCCTTTCACGGCGGCAACCGGGGTTCGAATCCCCGTGGGCGTGCCAAGTTCTTTTTAAGAACTGCCGACCGCCGTTTTCCGAAAAGCCCCGCAAAAAATGCGGGGCTTTCGTTTTGCGGGCGCAAAGGGCGGGCCGGTGTGTTCAAAGCCGCTGCCTGCGGTTTGCCGCCTTGTATCAAAAAATAATTTTATTGGCTATAATCTCGGTTTTCAGACGGCATTGTCAGGCCGTCTGAAAAAATATCCGCAACCAACCCGGCCAAAGCCCGCCTGAAACCCTAACCATGCACATATAAGATGTGTGCATCATTAGTGTTTTAGCGGCGGCGGCCACAACCGAAAGGCATAGAATGTTTAACAAACACGTTAAAACCTTCCAATACGGCGAGCAAACCGTAACCATCGAAACCGGCGAAATCGCCCGCCAAGCCGCTGCGGCGGTAAAAGTGTCGATGGGCGACACCGTCGTGCTGGTGGCCGTTACCGCCAACAAAGACGTTAAAGAAGGCCAAGACTTCTTCCCCCTTACCGTAGATTATCTCGAGCGTACCTACGCCGCAGGCAAAATCCCCGGCGGTTTCTTCAAGCGCGAAGGCAAACAGAGCGAAAAAGAAATCCTCACCAGCCGTCTGATCGACCGCCCCATCCGCCCGCTGTTCCCCGAAGGCTTCTACCACGATATCCAAGTGGTGGCGATGGTGGTTTCCGTTGACCCCGAAATCGATTCCGACATCCCCGCCATGATCGGCGCATCCGCCGCCATCGTTCTGAGCGGCGTGCCGTTTGCCGGCCCCATCGGCGCCGCCCGCGTGGGTTATGTGAACAACGTTTATGTGCTCAACCCCACCAAAGCCCAGCTTGCCCGTTCGCAAATGGATTTGGTGGTGGCCGGCACGCAGAAAGCCGTGCTGATGGTGGAATCGGAAGCGCGCGAGCTGCCCGAGCATGTGATGCTGGGCGCGGTGGTGTACGGCCACGAACAGATGCAGGCCGTGATTAACGCCATCAACGAGCTGGCCGACGAAGTGAACCCCGAAGTGTGGGATTGGAAAGCGCCCGAAACCGATAGCGCGCTGGTGGAAAAAATCCGCGAAATCGCCGGCGCCACCATCGCCGAAGCGTTCAAAATCCGCCAGAAACAAGCCCGTTCGACCAAGCTCGACGAAGCATGGGCCGCCGTGAAAGACGCGCTGATTACCGAAGAAACCGACACCTTGCGCGCCAACCAAATCAAAGGCATCTTCAAACAACTGGAAGCCGACGTGGTTCGCGGCCAGATTCTCGACGGCCAGCCGCGCATCGACGGCCGCGACACCCGCACCGTGCGCCCCATCAACATCCAAACCGGCGTATTGCCGCGCACCCACGGCTCGGCCCTGTTTACCCGCGGCGAAACCCAAGCGTTGGCCGTTGCCACTTTGGGCACTTCGCGCGACGAGCAAATCATCGACGCCTTAAGCGGCGAATACACCGACCGCTTTATGCTGCACTACAACTTCCCGCCGTATTCCACCGGCGAAGTCGGCCGCATGGGCGCGCCCAAACGCCGCGAAATCGGCCACGGCCGCTTGGCCAAGCGCGCGCTGGTGGCCGTGCTGCCTTCTCCCGAAGAGTTCAGCTACACCATGCGCGTGGTTTCCGAAATCACCGAGTCTAACGGCTCCTCTTCCATGGCTTCCGTGTGCGGCGGCTGCCTGAGCCTGCTCTCGGCCGGCGTGCCCCTGAAAGCACACGTTGCCGGCATCGCCATGGGTCTGATTCTCGAAAACAACAAGTTCGCCGTGTTAACCGACATTTTGGGCGACGAAGACCACTTGGGCGACATGGATTTCAAAGTGGCCGGTACCACCAACGGCGTAACCGCGCTGCAAATGGACATCAAAATCCAGGGTATCACCAAAGAAATCATGCAGATTGCTTTGGAACAGGCCAAAGAAGCGCGTATGCACATTCTGGCGCAGATGAAAGAAGCGGTTGACGGCCCGCAAGAGCTGTCCGCCCACGCGCCGCGCCTGTTTACCATGAAAATCCACCAAGACAAAATCCGCGATGTTATCGGCAAAGGCGGCGAAACCATCCGCGGCATCACCGCCGAAACCGGCACCGAAATCAACATCGCCGACGACGGCACCGTAACCATTGCCGCCACCACCGCCGAAGCGGGCGAAGCGGCGAAGAAACGCATCGAAGAAATCACCGCCGAAGTGGAAGTGGGCAAGGTTTACACCGGCACGGTGCTGAAACTGCTCGACAACAACGTCGGCGCCATCGTTTCGGTGATTCCCGGTAAAGACGGCTTGGTGCACATCAGCCAAATCGCCCACGAGCGCGTGCGCAACGTGAGCGACTATCTGCAAGTGGGCCAAACGGTAAACGTGAAAGCGGTGGAAGTGGACGACCGCGGCCGCGTGCGCCTGTCTATCAAAGCCCTGCTGGAAGCTCCCGCACAAGCGGCCGCTCCCGCCGAGGAATAACGGGTTAACCGCTTAAGTGCTCTGCAAAACAACAGGCCGTCTGAAAAACATCTTCAGACGGCCTGTTGTTTTGCAGAATATGGGTGATGTGTTAAACAATTACGTCATACTCGGGCTTGAACCGAGTATCTGAGACCTTTGCAAGCCTCCCATCTGCGGCGCATTTCTGCGTTGTGCGTTTATGTCCTTTAGGGTACTGCTCGTTCGCTTGCTTATCTACTTGATATTTTTGCGCTTGTTGTGCTGTTACGCCAGCACTTCCACCTTGTCGCCCACGGCCACGCTGCCGGTATCCAATGCCACCATGTTTACGCCGAAAATGGCTTTGCGGGTTTTGGCCAACGTTTTCAGCGGTTGCTGTTGCGGATGTTTTTCTCCGCTGGTCAAATCCACCGTGGTCATCACGCAGCGGGTGCAGGGCTTGAACAGTTCGAATGCCACCGTGCCGACGGCGATGCGTTTCCAGCCTTCTTCTTCATAAGCCTCCGTGCCGTCGAACACCAAGTTGGCGCGGAAGCGGCGCATTTCCACGGGCGTTTCCAAACTGCCGTTCAGCGCCTGCAACGAAGCCGTGTTGGCCAGCAGATAAGGTGCGCCGTCGGCAAACGACAGCGGCGTTTGCGAATAATCCAATAGGCGTGCGCTGCGGCTGCCCAGCCAGTTTAAGCGGCAGGGCGTACCGATTTTTCCGCTCAGCCAGGCATCGGCGCGTTCGTCGCCGTGGTGTGCGGCAAAGGTGTCTTTCCAAACCGAAACGTCGCCGGTGCGGTTGAAATTGTTATGGTAAACGGTGAGGCTGCCGCCGTCGGGCGCAGTTAGCTTGAGGCCGTCTGAAACCGGCTCGGCCTGCCAGAGCAGCAATTGCGGAAACTGCCGTGCGGTCATGAAGTGCCCGTCGGGCGAGCTGAGCAGCCATTCCCGGTCGTGCGGCAGCCCTTCGGGGCGGATTTCGGCGCGATCCACCGAAATGCCGCGCATGGATTTGACCGGATAATAAGTGATTTCGACCAGCTTCATGGCAACGCCTTTCAAATCGGAAATATTTGCCGCCAATCATACAGGATTTCGCCTGAAGTTTTTCAAAACAGGCCGTCTGAAAATAATTCACCAACAAAACAATATCTTTAAAAAGTTTTTTCAGCGCCGCTGCAAAAGCGCTTGCCAAAGCCGGCGAAGGCGGGCATAATACGCGCTTCTTTCAGCCGGTATAGCTCAGTTGGTAGAGCAGCTGACTTGTAATCAGAAGGTCCCGAGTTCGACTCTTGGTGCCGGCACCATATTAAAAACAGCCTGACCCCAGCGGTTGGGCTGTTTTGCTTTGGTTGCAATTTGCCGGAAAAACCCCATAATATGCCCCGTCTTAACCCAGAGGCCGTCTGAAACATGATTACCGTCAACACCCTGCAAAAAATGAAAGCCGAAGGCGAAAAAATCGCCATGCTTACTGCCTACGAAGCCAGCTTCGCCGCGCTGATGGATAATGCCGGCGTAGATGTTTTGCTGGTGGGAGATTCGCTCGGCATGACCGTGCAGGGGCACCAATCCACTTTGCCCGTTACCCTCGGCGATATGTGCTACCACACCGCCGCAGTGGCACGCGGCACGAAAAACGCCATGATTATCAGCGACCTGCCGTTCGGAGCCTACCAGCAGAGCAAAGAGCAGGCGTTTGCCGCCGCTGCCGAACTGATGGCCGCCGGCGCGCATATGGTCAAGCTCGAAGGCGGCGTGTGGATGGCCGAAACCACCGAATTTTTGCAGTTGCGCGGTATCCCGGTGTGCGCCCATATCGGCTTAACACCGCAGTCGGTGCACGCTTTCGGCGGCTATAAAGTGCAGGGCAAAGGCGACAAAGCCCAAGCCCTGCTCAACGATGCCGAAGCGCACGACCAAGCCGGTGCAGCGCTGATTCTGATGGAATGCGTGCCCGCAGTTCTGGGCAAGCAGGTAACCGAAAGCGTGCGCTGCCCCACCATCGGCATCGGCGCGGGCGCGGATTGCGACGGCCAAGTGCTGGTAATGCACGATATGCTGGGCGTGTTCCCCGGCAAAACCGCCCGTTTCGTGAAAAACTTTATGGAAGGGCAAACCAGCATTCAGGCAGCCGTGGCAGCTTATGTGGCGGCGGTGAAAAACAAAACCTTCCCCGCAGCCGAACACACGTTTTAATTTTTTTCAGACGGCCTTTCTGAACGCTTCAGGCCGTCTGAAAATTTTTCAGGAAAAACCTATGCAAATCATCCACACGATTCACGAATTGCGCGAGTGGCGCAAAAACGCCGGAACGGTTGCTTTCGTGCCGACCATGGGCAATCTGCACGAAGGCCATCTGGCGCTGGTGCGCGAAGCCAAACAGCGCGCCGGCAACGTGGTGGTGAGCATTTTCGTCAACCGCCTGCAATTCGGCCAGGGCGAAGATTTCGACAAATATCCGCGCACCTTGCAGCAGGATGCCGCCAAACTGGAAAACGAAGGCGTGGCCGTGGTGTTCGCGCCCGACGAAAAAGAGCTGTATCCGAATGTAGAGCAGCGTTACAACGTGGAGCCGCCAAACCTGCAAAACGAATTGTGCGGCAAATTCCGCCCCGGCCATTTCCGCGGCGTGGCCACCGTGGTAACCAAGCTGTTCAATATCGTGCAGCCCGATGCGGCCTGTTTCGGCAAGAAAGACTACCAGCAGCTGGCCGTGATTAAAGGTTTGGTGGAAGACCTCAACATCAACATCGACATCGTGCCGGTGGATACCGGCCGCGCTTCAGACGGCCTCGCCCTTTCCAGCCGCAACCAATATTTAAGCGAGCAGGAGCGCGCCGAAGCCCCCCGCCTTTACCGCGAACTGCGCACCATCGCCGATGCCGTCCGCAGCGGCAACCTCGCTTATGCCGTACTCGAACAGGCTGCCGCGCAACGCCTCGGCGAAGCCGGCTGGACGGTCGATTACATCGAAGTGCGCCGCGCCGACGATTTGAGCGTTGCCCACGCGGGCGACAAAAACCTGGTGATACTCGCCGCCGCGCGTTTGGGCGGCACACGCCTGATCGACAATATCGAAGTGCATTTGGGCTGATTTATAGTGGCTTAAATTCAAAATAGTACAGCGTTGCCTCGCCTTGCCGTACTATCTGTACTGTCTTCGGCTCGGCGCCTTGTCCTATTCTGAATTTAAGCCACTAGATCCGCCCGCAATCGAAAGGCCGTCTGAAAATGTTTTTCAGACGGCCTTTCGATTATTTTTTTGCGCCCGCCCTTGATTTTCCGTTTAGTATCATTACTTCAAAATCTATTAAAAGCACCGCCTTCCGGGGCGGGTGCATGAACAACATTTACACTAAAACAGAAAGCAATTATGGCAACCGAAAAAAACTATTACGAAATACTCGGCGTGTCTAAAGATGCGGATATTGCCGAAATCAAAAAGGCCTACCGCAAACTGGTGCGCCGATACCACCCCGACGTCAGCAAAGACCCCGACGCCGACCAAAAAACCAGCGAAATCAACCTAGCCTACAACACCTTGAAAGACCCCGAAAAACGCGCCGAATACGACGAAATGCTGGCCAACCCGTTCAAAGCGCGGCAGCAGGCCGGCGGCGCGGGGCAGGGCGGGTTTGAAGGCTTCGGTGGGTTCGAGGGCTTCAATCCGGGCGCGGACGGCTATCAGTATTACCATTTCGACAGCAGCCGTTTCGGCGAAGGCCAGCCCTTCGGCAGCGGCGACTTCCGCTTCGACGACATCTTTTCCGCTTTCGGTCAGGCGCAGCAGCGCCGCGCGTCGCGCCCGAGCGGCCCTGTGCAGGGCGAAGACCAACACGCCGAACTCAGCATAGACATTGCCGCCGCCTATGCGGGCAGCGAGCGCAGTTTAAGCATTGATATGCCCACGCTCAATGCCGACGGCCACATGGCCTACGAGCGCAAAACCCTGCACGTGAAAATCCCCAAAGGCATCAGCGAAGGGCAGCAAATCCGCCTGCGCGGCCAAGGGTTACCCGGATTTAACGGCGGTGCCAACGGCGATTTGTATTTGAAAGTGCGCTTTCACGAATCGGAAAACCTGTATGTGAAAAACGGCAAAGACGTTTACCAGCGCATCGACGTGATGCCGTGGACGGCAGCCGCAGGCGGCAAAATGGAGGCGGCCACCCCCGCAGGCCGTCTGAACATCAACATCCCCGCAAACAGCCGCACCGGCCAAAACCTGCGCCTGAAAGGCAAAGGCATTCCGGCCAAAGAAGCGGGTGATTTGTATTTGACCGTCAACATCGTGCTGCCGCGCGCCGATAGCGAAGCCGACCGCGCCGCCTGGCAGAAACTGGCGGAACATTACGGAGTGAAAGGATAAACCATGAACCAAGAATATGATGTACAGCTAACTTTTAACGAAATCGTCCGTGCCTGCAACGATGACCGCGATTGGGTGGTGAACGTGATTGAAGAAGAAATCATTTCCGTGAGCGGCCGGCCCGACGAAGCCGTGTTCAGCGGTTTCCAGCTTGCCCGCCTGCGCCGCGCACACCGAATCAGCCGCGATTTTGAAGCCAGCATTCCCGCCACTGCGCTGATTATGCAGCTTCTAGACGAATTGGAAAGTCTGCGCAAAAACCGTTCCGGCCAATAAGCATTTTGCGGTGCAGGAAAACTGAGAAAAACTGCTACAGGCGGCGGGTTGCCGCGGTAGCGGTTTTTTTATTGATACGACTGCGGACGGCAGGTTTGCCCGTTTGCGGCGCCGGCATATTGAGACCTTTGCAAAACAGTCAGATGTGGATGCAGTTCAAGGCGCAGTAGCGCAGTGAGCGCAGACATAACATAGAGTTAGGCAAGCGAGCGAGCAACGCTGCAACGCAGAAATGCGCCGCAGATGGCTGTTTTGCAAAGG
>JBHALY010000039.1:0-12519 GCA_041827905.1 Neisseria dentiae | reverse complement strand
TGGCTTCTTCATAAAGAATATTGCCCGCCGCGCCGGATACCGAATCCAACACTTCCACCAAAGGCACGCCGGCAGTAAACAATGTGGCAGTAGTGCGTGCCCAGCGTGCAATCGTGGCCTTGCGCACAATATCACCGAAAATCGGCAGCTTGAGCAAAGCCGCATCAACCCGCTTTTGCAGCATGGGCGATCTTTTATACCACTGATACAGGCCGAAACCGACCGCAATGGTACCAACCACGATTACCCAGGCATATTTCACCATCAAGTCCGACATGTTCATTACGATTTGGGTTAACCCGGGCAACTCCGCCCCCATGCTGCTATATACTTTACCGAACTCCGGCAACACGAACACCATCATGATAAACACCAGCACAACGGCCACCACCACAATGGCAATCGGATAAGTTAGCGCGCTCTTCACTTTCTTTTTGATGGCTTGGGTTTTTTCTTTATACACCGCCAATTTGTCCAGCAATGATTCGAGCACGCCGCCCGCCTCACCGGCGGCAATCAGATTGCAATAAAAACGGTCGAAATATTTGGGGTGTTTGGAGAACGCCTTACCCAATGCGCTGCCCTGTTCCACATCGGCACGCACCTGCATCAGCATTTGCGTCATGGAAGGGTTGGAGTGGCCGCGCGCCACGATTTCAAACGCCTGCATCAAAGGCAAACCGGCCTTCATCATGGTGGCGAGCTGGCGGGTGAATACGGTAATGTCTTCTTGGGTGATGCGCTTTTTGCGTACCGCTTTAACCTTGCTCACGCGTAACGGCTTGATACCGCGCCGCTGTAACTTTTTGCGTGCTTCTTCTTCGTTTTTGGCCACCACTTCACCGCGCACCATTTGCTCGGTATCTATGTTTCTGCCTTCAAAAGAAAAACGCACGCCCTTGTCTTTTTTGGCCGAGCGGCTGCCAATATTGCTTTTAATCATGTTTACCCCTTAAATAATCAACTGTTTTCCGAGAGCTGCCGAGAATCAACTTGCAAAATGTTTTTAACAAAAACGGCAGGTGCAAAGCAAAAAACACAGCAAGGCAGATGCCCTGCCGGTATTTTTAACGCAGCAAATGGCTGTTTTGAAAAAATACCGCTGCAATGTCAATCGTCAACCGGCTCCGGTTAATTAATCGTTAGTGTGAGCCAAAACCTCTTCTAAAGAAGTAATTCCCTGCATCACTTTCAACAAACCGGCACGACGCAGATCCACCATACCTTCTTTATAGGCCATATTCATAATATCTACTTCGGTGCCGTTATTCATAATCACCCGCTGCATTTCTTCGGTAATCGGCATCACTTCATACACACCGGCACGGCCTTTATAGCCTTTTCCGCGGCAGCTGTCGCACCCGACCGCACGATACATCGTCCAATCTTTAGCCAGATCTTCATCTGTAAAGCCGGCTTTTTTCAAGGCAGGCACCGGCGGGCGCTCCATCGGCGTTTTACATGCCGGGCACAAACGGCGCAGCAGACGTTGCGCCATAATCAGGCTGACCGAACTGGCGATATTGAAAGGCGCCACCCCCATATTCAGCATACGTGACAAGGTGGCCGGGGCGTTATTGGTGTGCAGGGTGGAAAACACCATGTGACCGGTTTGTGCAGCCTTAATGGCAATATCTGCGGTTTCCAGATCACGAATCTCACCCACCATAATGATATCCGGATCTTGGCGCAGAAACGACTTCAGTGCTGCCGCGAAGGTCAGCCCCTGCTTATCGTTCACGTTTACTTGGTTGATACCCGGCAGATTGATCTCGGCAGGGTCTTCCGCCGTAGCGATATTTACACTTTCGGTATTCAGAATGTTCAAGCAGGTATAAAGCGACACGGTTTTACCCGAACCGGTGGGGCCGGTTACCAACACCATACCGTAAGGGCGGTGAATAGCCTCGAGCAGCATTTCTTTTTGGAAAGGTTCGAAACCGAGTTGGTCGATATTGAGCGAACCGGCATCTGAATTCAAAATACGCATCACCACTTTTTCGCCGAACAAAGTGGGCAGCGTACTGACGCGGAAGTCGATCGGACGGCCGTGCTTGTGGAAAGCGATTTGAATACGGCCGTCTTGCGGCACACGCTTTTCCGAAATATCCAAACGCGCCATCACTTTGATGCGCGAAGCCAGCTGGCCGCGCACGGCCACAGGCGGTTGCACCACTTCGCGCAGTTGGCCGTCCACACGGAAACGCACCCGCGCCATCTGCTCATAAAATTCGAAATGGATATCGGATGCGCCGGCATTCAATGCATCGGAAAGCGTTTTGTGGATAAAGCGCGGAATCGGCCCGTCTTCCGCCTCTTCATTATCAATGTATAGCGCTTGCGCAGAAGCGGACGCATCATGCTCCTTACTCATTTCGTTCAAAATAGAAGTAGACCGCTGCCCCAACCACTCGAGCAAAGTGCTCAACTGGTCGTCGCACACCACTACTAAATCAACCGATATACCTGAAGCAAAAGCGATTTTTTGGAAATTTTGAATCTGGGTAGGGTCAGACACCGCAAAATAAACTTTCCTGCCCCGCTGAAAAATCGGAATACAGCGGTTTTGCAGCATCTGCTCTTCTGAAAGCACATCAGAAAGGATATTGCTGCGCGGATAGTGACGCAAATCCAGCAGCGGATAGCTGAACACCCGCGCCAATAACTCCCCCAACGCTTTAGGTGTAATCACGCCCTCTTCAAACAACATGGGAAGAATGGACTTATTGCTTTTTAATATGCTTTGATACCGCTCGACTTGTGCGGCATCGACAATTTGACTTTGCACCAATACTCTTAATATACCGACGCTCATTTTTTTATTCCTGCTTGACTGCCTGCATGATACACAGACAATTGCCATTATTATTAAATATGCCATTATACGGCATCATATGGTGATTTGCCGCCCGACATAAAACCCGCAATGCTGTTTCATACCCGATAAAACTATCCCGGTAAAAACAGTGCCATTATAAGCGAACAGGCCGGGTAAACCTACCCGGCCTGCGTTGAAATATATTCTATTTAATATTTATTCGGCGTAAAAACAACAGATAAAAAAATAACCGCATCATTGCGGTAAATGGTGGCCAGAGGCGGGATCGAACCGCCGACACACGGATTTTCAATCCGTTGCTCTACCAACTGAGCTATCTGGCCATGCCTGAAGAGATGCGTATTAAAACAGAATCGGCCATACGGCGCAAGCATTTTGTTTAAAAAGTGCGCCGTTTCAAGCTAAGCGGCTATTTTTTCTAAAAATAAAACCGTCATTGTTGTTTACAGCATGCACAAATATGCCGAGGCTGTTTATTTATTGCAAATATTTTTGCCCAAAACACCGATTATCTGTAATATAAACCGAATATCCTATATGGATAAGGTTTGATTATCACGCATTTTCTTATTTATCTAAAATAATCAATTTCTTGAAAGTCAAACTGCCACGATATCCAAATAATGACAAACACCACGCCGTGTGTGATTCTCTTTTCGCCAAATAGGGATTTTTATGAGCATTGTCGCCATCGATATACATCCGCAGAAAACGTTTTCAGAACTCTGCCCGAACGAGCTTCCCGTACCTGGTGCGCTTTCTATTGTTCCCCACCTCAACCGCCAAGCGGCTTGGGCGCATTACCGGGTATTAACCAAAGATGCCCACAGCCCGCACGAGCCGTGGCAGATCGACAACCAAGAACACTATCTGCCGCTGGAAAACGCCGGCGATTGGGTCAGCCATGCGGTTTTGGGCACCGAAGGTTATGAAAACCTTCCCGGCCTGCCTTTGCCCGACAACTATCATTTTCTGGTGCATATCGGGCTGGAAAGCCACACCCACACTTTCGGCGCCTGTTTTCACGATATGTCTGAAAACATCAGCACCGGCCTGATAGAATGGCTGGCCAGCCGCAATGCAAAAACCTTGATTGTCGGCGGGCTGGCAACCGAATATTGTGTACAGGCAACCGTGTTGCAGCTTTGCTGGTATGGAAAATGGCGCGTGATTGTTAATTTAGATGCCTGCCGCAGCCTGAATGCGAAAGAAGAACATCAAGCCATCCGCAATATGGAAAAAGCCGGCGCCCTGATTGTGCACCACACCGACGATATTCCCGCCCTGCTGGCTTAAACCTTTGCCTGTATCCGGCCGTTAAAGCAGCTTCGTTTCGATAACAAGCTGCTTTCCTTTTAATAAGGAACAAACCTTTACCATTGCTTTCAGACGGCCGTCTGAAACAATATTTTTTAGCAAAAATGGTACTCAAGGGCTTGAATTTACCGCGCCTAGCCCTATTTTGCTTTTCGTTCAAAACAAAATACTGCGCACACGTTTTCGTGCAGTATTTCTTTTCTTAACAGCCTTATATTCAGGCATTTGTTTTTATTATCTATTTTGGAGCATACGCATGACTATCCGCCCCCTGCACGACCGTGTAGTCGTTAAACGCTTGGAAGCTGAAGAAAAAACCGCATCAGGCATCGTATTGCCGGGTGCCGCCGCCGAAAAACCCGATATGGGAGAAGTAATCGCCGTCGGCGCGGGTAAAATCGGCCGCGACGGCAACCGCCGCCCGCTTGACGTGAAAGTCGGCGACAAAATCATCTTCGGCAAATACAGCGGCCAAACCGTGAAAGCCGACGGCGAAGAGCTGTTGGTAATGCGCGAAGAAGATATTTTCGGCATCGTAGAATAAAAGACCAAAGGCCGTCTGAAAATGTTTTCAGACGGCCAAACAAAGAAAAACCTATTTTAATTCAATTAACTGGAGCATATAGATTATGGCAGCAAAAGACGTACAGTTCGGCAATGAAGTCCGCCAGAAAATGGTTAAAGGCGTAAACGTATTGGCCGATGCAGTAAAAGTAACCTTAGGCCCCAAAGGCCGCAACGTTGTACTCGACCGCGCTTTCGGCGGCCCGCACATCACTAAAGACGGCGTAACCGTAGCCAAAGAAATCGAATTGAAAGACAAATTCGAAAACATGGGCGCACAAATGGTGAAAGAAGTAGCGTCCAAAACCAACGACGTAGCCGGCGACGGCACCACCACCGCCACCGTTCTGGCGCAAGCCATCGTGGCCGAAGGCATGAAATACGTTACCGCAGGCATGAACCCCACCGACTTGAAGCGCGGCATCGACAAAGCCGTGGCCGCTTTGGTGGAAGAGCTGAAAAACATTGCCAAACCCTGCGACACTTCTAAAGAAATCGCCCAAGTGGGCGCCATTTCCGCCAACTCCGACGAACAAGTCGGCGCCATCATCGCCGAAGCAATGGAAAAAGTGGGCAAAGAAGGCGTGATCACCGTTGAAGACGGCAAATCGCTGGAAAACGAGCTGGATGTGGTGGAAGGCATGCAGTTCGACCGCGGCTACCTGTCACCCTATTTCATCAACGAGCCGGAAAAACAAATCGCCGCCCTCGACAATCCCTTCGTGCTGCTGTTTGACAAAAAAATCAGCAACATCCGCGACTTGCTGCCGGTATTGGAGCAAATCGCCAAAACCAGCCGCCCGCTGCTGATTATCGCCGAAGACGTGGAAGGCGAAGCACTAGCAACCTTAGTGGTGAACAACCTGCGCGGCATTCTGAAAACCGTTGCCGTTAAAGCGCCAGGCTTCGGCGACCGCCGCAAAGCCATGCTGCAAGACATCGCCATTCTCACCGGCGGCACCGTAATTGCCGAAGAAGTGGGCCTGTCTTTGGAAAAAGCCACGCTGGAAGATTTGGGCCAAGCCAAACGCATCGAAATCGGCAAAGAAAACACCACCATTATCGACGGCTTCGGCGATGCCGCCCTGATTGACGCCCGCGTGGCCGAAATCCGCCAGCAAATCGAAACCGCCACCAGCGATTACGACAAAGAAAAACTGCAAGAGCGCGTAGCCAAACTGGCCGGCGGCGTGGCCGTGATTAAAGTCGGCGCGGCCACCGAAGTGGAAATGAAAGAGAAAAAAGACCGCGTTGACGACGCCCTGCACGCAACCCGCGCCGCAGTGGAAGAAGGCATCGTGGCCGGCGGCGGCGTAGCCCTGCTGCGTGCCCGTGCGGCCTTGTCTAAAGTGGAAACTTCCAACGCCGACCAAGACGCAGGCGTGCAAATCGTTTTGCGTGCAGTAGAATCTCCGCTGCGCCAAATCGTGAAAAACGCCGGCGGCGAGCCGAGCGTGGTGGTGAATAAAGTGCTGGAAGGCAAAGGCAACTACGGCTATAACGCCGGCAACGACACCTACGGCGATATGCTGGAAATGGGCGTACTCGATCCCGCCAAAGTAACCCGCTCGGCGCTGCAACACGCCGCCTCTATTGCCGGCCTGATGCTGACCACCGACTGCATGATTGCCGAAATCCCCGAAGACAAGCCCGCGGTCCCCGATATGGGCGGCATGGGTGGTATGGGCGGCATGGGCATGATGTAAGGCCGTCTGAAAACATAGTTGTACTATTCAAATACCCGTACGATGCAAATCGTGCGGGTATTTTATATAGTGAGTCCACTTAATTTTCGGCACAAGGCAACAAGTAAAAGACCACAAACTACGAACGTCATACTCGGGCTTAAACCAAGTATAACGGCACTATTACTAATGCTAAGTAAATGGTTTAACCATACAGCTCGAGATCTTTGCAGAAATACCTAAAGGCCGTCTGAAAACATTTTCAGACGGCCTTTAGTCTACATTTGAGCATTGTAATATTGATACGCTTCATCCATATTATCAAACCGGTGCAAATGCCCTGCTTCCAACACCATCGCATTATCGCAATACTGCTTCATCGCACTGGGGCTGTGCGACACCAGAATAATCGAACGGTCACGGCGCTTTTCAAACAATTCGTAACGGCATTTCTCTGAAAAGCGCGAGTCGCCCACGGCAATCACTTCGTCAATCAGATAACAATCGAACTCCACCGCCAGCGACAGCGCAAAAGCCAGCCGCGCCTTCATACCCGAAGAATAACGTTTCACCGGCTCATAAAGATATTGCCCCAGTTCTGAAAATTCTTCGGTAAACACTTTTACATAATCCATATCGACATTATAAATACGGCAGATAAAGCGCAGATTGTCCATGCCTGTGAGGCTGCCCTGAAATGCGCCGGAAAATGCCAGCGGCCACGAAATGCTCATGGTGCGTTTGATTTCGCCCTTGGTCGGCGGCTCCACACCGCTGATCAAGCGGATTAAAGTGGACTTGCCCGCGCCGTTGCGGCCGAGAATGCCGATTTTTTCACCTTTGGCCAATGAAAAATTGATATCGTTCAACACCGTCCGCATTCCGTTGCGGGTTTGGTATTGTTTATAAACGTGTTCAACGGAAATCATTGCGGCTCCACCCCTTTGCTGAATTTGGCCACCATTGCCAAGCCGATAAACAGCAACACCAAATCACACAGCAGCAGATACCACGGGTTTCCCATCGTTATCGCAGAGCTGCCGAAATAGCCGTGGCGGAACATTTCCGTGCCGTGCACCATCGGAATCCACAACACATATTCCTGCGCCTGCTGCGGCAGCGACGATACGAAGAAAAACGCCCCCGAAAGCGGCAGCATCACAAAGCTCGCCGTGTTCCAAAGTTTGCCAAATGCATCGAATTTAAACGCAACCGAACACACCACCAGCCCCAACCCCAGTGCAAACAAAGCCATCAATACCCAGGCCAGCAGCATATAGAAAATATCTGCGGGCATTTCAACCCAGCGCACGGCAACCAACGCGGCAACAATAACGATTTGCGCCACCGTCGCCCCCGCCACTTCGAGCAAAACACGCGAAAAAATCGTGTCCAACACCCGCACGTTGCGGTGGTAAAGCAGGCTCATATTGGCGGAAATCGCACCGATGGCGCGGTTGGAAGCATTGCGCCACATCATCGCCATCGGGTAGCCGGTTAAGGCAAACGCTACGATATTCAGCGATGAAATCTGGTCGGCACGCAAAAACTTCCACATGCCTACGATAAACGCCGTCATCAGCAGCGGCTCGACAAACAGCCACAGAAAACCGATATTGTTACGCCCGTAGCGGGTGATGATTTCGCGCATCAACAACGCGCCGATTACCCGCCCCTGTATGGCCAACGATTCTTTAAATGAAGTTTCGTGCAAGGCTCTCATCAATTTTTATGCTCTCTCACGCTGGCCACAAGCAGGCTGACGATGCCGTAAACCATCAGGCCGATAAAGAAAGTGGCGATGATGTTGTAGAGACGGTGCGGCTTCAACGCCATATCGGGGCGGCTCGGTTGCGACACCACTTCGAGATAAAGCTGTTTGCGGTCGGCTTCCGCCTTGGCGCTTTCCAGCGAGGCGATGGCTGCGGCCAATTGTTTTTCTGCCAATTCGTTTTCTAAAAACAAGCGCTGGTAAGCGGCGGCCTGTGCAGTAATCGAGTTATCGCCCCCGCCCGAAATCATCTGCATCTGTTGTTTGATTTCGCGTTTCAGGCTTTTTTCGCGCGCCTGCAAACCTGAAATCTGCGGGTTTTCAGGTGTTACCGCACGCACCTGGTCGAGCTGGGTTTGAATCACGATTAATTCGTCTTGCAGCTTCGACACCAAGCCCATTTGCGCTTCCGACTGGGTTTTCAAATCGAAAATGCCGTTTTTGGTGCGGTAAACCGCCATATCTTCCGCAGCGGTCTTAACGCGCTCTTCTGCCACTGTAACGTTCTGCTCGGCCTGTGCAATGGTGTCTTTGCGCGCACGGGCATTCAGCTTGTTAATCAACTCTTCGCCCCGGCTCAATAAAGCCGCATTGATTTGCTGTGATTCCGCCGCATCGAACGACTCCACACTCAGCGTGGAAATACCCGAAACCGGGTCAAACGCAATATTGACCTTGCCTTTGTAGTATTGATAAAAAGCCTCGTTGGCATTCCACAAACCGAAACCGTTGAAGCGGCTGAAAATATCGCCCTTGTTTTCATAAAACGAACGCACCGGCAATGCTTTTTCCAAAGCCGTTAACGCCGAACGGGAACCCATATATTCGCGCACGGTATAAGTATCGTCCTGCGCGCGTGAAAAACCCGCGTTTTGCAACAACGCACCCAAACCGCTCACCGAAGCCTGGTTACTGGGCGAACGCACCACGAAGCTCGATTCAGACACATAGCGGTCTGAAGCCCAAGCCGAAAAATAAGCCAGCGAACAAGCCGTCGGAATAATCACCGTAGCCCAAAACAGTTTGCCGAATTTTTTCACTCGGAATTTCTTGCCCTTTTGCGGTGCATCCGCCGAATAGGCCGCCTTGGCGGCAGCCGCTTTTTTCACTTCTTCTGATACTTGAGTGTTTTCCGTATCCACTTTTTGTTCAGACATTTTCACGCTTTCCGGTTAATTACCTAAATCATTAATGCTGTTCGCACCGCTGATAATCGGTGAGAACACAAATTGCAGGAACTTCTGAATTTCGGCCACAGGCGCATTCGACACATAAACAATATCCTTGTCTTTCACAGCAAACCGCTGCAACCAAAACAAAGAATTCGGATTCAACAGATCCATGCGGTAAACGGTAGGCACTTCCATCGCCAAATCATATCCCTTGTTCAACCACTTATCCTGCTCGCCCTGCGGCAGCGCCGAAACAGGCTGGTAGCGGAACACAAACACGCCCTCGGCATTAGAACGCCGGTCTTGCAAACCGCCTACCGCACCGATGGCCTCGCCCAAATTCATACCCTTGGCCGAAAACGGCACCTGCTGATTGCGCCCCAACGCACCCAAAGCCGTGAAACTCAAAGGCTTGGACAACAAAGTCAGCACATCGCCCGGACGCAGCACCACATTTTGCGCCGCATCCGCCGTTACCGTTTCCAAAGCAACCGTGCGTACCGTATTACCGCGCGTGAGCTGAACGGAAATATCCTGTACACCGCTGTCGGTGCCGCCCACAGCCGCCACCGCATCCAGCACGCGCTCATGGTGTCCGGTAAGCGGCATACGGATACTGCGCCCCGCACGGATTACCGTTACATTGCTTGAATTATTCTGCGCCACGCGCACCATAGCCTGAGGCTGGTTCGCCATTTTTTTCAGACGGCCTACGATTTCCTGCTGGATTTTGGCCGGCGTTTTACCGCTCACCGCCACATTGCCCAAAAACGGCACCGAAACCATTCCCCTCGTATCCACCACCTGCGGCGGCAGGCTTACTGTTTGTGCAGAACCCGAACCAACCGAATTCAGCGCCCCGCCGAACAACACCGCCGGCGCCGCTTCCCACAGCGTAATTTCCAACACATCACCGGCGCCTACCGCATCGGCAAAGCCCGAATGGTGCGTTGCCAAATCGGCTAACGACTGCCCTTTTCCGGCGGAATACAGCGCGGAAATCACCCGCTCGTCGATATCAACCACGGCAACATCAGGCACAGACACCTGCGCCTGCTGGTTTTGCAAACCCATCACCTTAGTCCGATTCGGCCCCGATGTTGGCAAATTACCACATCCGGACAACACCAATAAAACAATACAGCTTTTCAGCAGCTTAAAACGAGTCATCAACAAACTTTCTTTACAAAAGCAAACAAAATGCGCTTGAAAATCAAGCGCCGCATTTTATCACTTTACAACCATTGTCGGCACAGTAACTGAAAATATTTTAACAAAATACCAATCATTTGCTGAAAAATAAAAAAACAAGATAACAAAATTTTTCAGAACTATAACAAATTGCACTATAATGCAGTCAATTCAAAAACATATGCCAACGTTTTACTTACCTAATAAGAAAGGTTAACCGTGGAAAAAACCAATAACACCACCGATAGTGCTCTAACATTTGCATCATTCAACGACCCCTTTCCCCTTAACGCCCACAACGGAATCTTCCATTCAGGCGCCCCTGCCAAAAAACTGCTGATCGTATTCGGCACCCGCCCCGAAGCCATCAAAATGGCTCCTTTGGTTGAGGGTTTGAAAAAAAGAAACGCAGACTTCCGTGTCTGCGTAACCGCCCAACACCGCCAAATGCTCGACCAAGTGTTGGAATTGTTCGACATTGTGCCCGACTATGATTTGGACATCATGAGCAGCAAACAAACTCTGTCTACCGTAAACTCCGCCATTTTAGAAAAAATCCAACCCGTTTTAGACGACTACAAACCCGATGTTGTTTTTGTGCACGGCGATACTGCCACCACCCTGGCAACTGCTTTAGCTGCTTATTACAACCAAATCGATATCGCCCATGTTGAAGCGGGATTGCGTACCAACGATATCTATTCCCCCTGGCCTGAAGAAGGCAACCGCAAACTCACCGGAGCCATTGCCAAATATCATTTTGCGCCTACCGAAAGCACCAAAAGCAACCTGCTTCGCGAAGGTGTTGCGTCCACAGGAATATATGTAACCGGCAACACCGTTATCGACGCCCTGTTTCTAGCCTGCCACAAAATCGACAGCAAAAAAGAATTGATGCAGCAATATGCCGAGCAATTCGCTTTTTTAGGCAGCGGCAAAATCGTGCTGATTACCGGGCACCGCAGAGAAAACTTCGGAGAAGGCTTTGAAAACATCTGCCAAGCCATTTCAAAGTTGGCAGAGCAACACACCGACGTGCAGTTTGTTTATCCCGTCCATCTGAATCCGAACGTGCGCGAACCCGTTAACCGCCTGCTTACAGGCAAACACAATGTTCATCTGATAGAACCTTTAGATTATTTGGCCTTTGTTTATCTGATGAGAATGTCTCACCTGATTCTTACTGACTCCGGCGGCATTCAAGAAGAAGCCCCTTCTTTAGGTAAACCCGTGTTGGTGATGCGTGACACAACAGAGCGACCCGAAGCCGTGGCGGCAGGCACCGTCAAACTGGTCGGCACCTCCCAAGAAACCATTATCGAACAAGTGGGCCTGCTGTTAACCGATGCCACCGAATACGAAAAGATGGCCGGAGCACACAACCCCTATGGAAACGGAACGGCCGTAGGCCAAATTTTATCGGTATTTACCGAACAACCGGCAACCGAACAACAACTCGCAATTTAATAAGGAAAGCGCAATGCAAACTTTTCAAACCATTTCCGTTATCGGCTTAGGCTATATCGGCCTGCCCACCGCCGCTGCTTTTGCCGGTTACGGCGTGAAAGTTATCGGTGTAGATGTTAACCAACACGCCGTAGATACCATCAACCAAGGCAAAATCCACATTGTCGAACCCGACTTGGATACCGCCGTACACCAATGCGTTACCAACGGCACACTCAAAGCCACTTTAACCCCCGAGCCTGCCGAAGCATTTTTAATCGCCGTTCCCACCCCGTTTAAAGGCAACGATTACGAACCCGATTTAAGTTACATCGAAGCAGCCAGCAAAGCCATTGCTCCGGTTTTGAAAAAAGGTGACTTAGTGATTTTAGAATCCACTTCACCCGTTGGCGCCACCGAACAAATGTCTGCCTGGCTGGCCGCAGAACGTCCCGACTTAAGCTTTCCCCAACAAAAAGGTGAAGATTCCGATATCCGGATCGCCCACTGCCCCGAGCGCGTTCTCCCCGGCCA
>JBHALY010000038.1:0-23147 GCA_041827905.1 Neisseria dentiae | reverse complement strand
GAATTTCAATATGTGGCAAAGCCGGTTAACGCCGTTTTTATCCGCCGGTTCAACGGTAGGAAATACTGCGGCCGTCTGAAAAAAACATGCGCTTTAACGCCAGCCCTGGAGGTTGCGCTCCACCAGCGCGGCCAAGGCATCCATCCACGCCGCGTCGGTATTCAGGCACGGAATATAGTGGTATTGCCGCCCGCCGGCTTCGTGAAACTGCTCGCGGCCGGCTATGGCGATTTCTTCCATGGTTTCCAGGCAGTCGCTGATAAAGCCGGGGCAGAACACGTCTAAATCAAGCACGCCCTGCTTGGGCAGGCTGCCGAACAATTCCTGCGTACTCGGCCCCACCCATTTGGCCTTGCCGAACTGGCTTTGAAACGAAACCACATAATCGTTTTCGCCGATAGACAAAGCTTTGGCCAACAGGCGCGCGGTTTCGTGGCATTCGTGCGGATAGGGGTCGCCGTCGTCGCTGTTTTTCTGCGGGATGCCGTGAAAACTCAGCATCAGTTTGCCGCCGCGCCCGTGCTGCGCCCAATAGGCTTCGATGTGCTGCTTCATGGCTGTGATATAGCCTTCGTCGTTATAAAAACGCGACACGGTTCGCACGCTCATTTGGTTGCGCTGCTGCAAAAGTTCGCCGAACACTTTGTCGAGTGCCGCCCCCGTGCTGGAAGCGGCATATTGCGGATAAAGCGGCACCACCAGCACCTGCATCACGCCTTGCGCTTTCAGCTCGCGTAAAACCTGCGGCACGCCGGGGTTGCCGTAACTCATGGCGTGACGCACGGTAATATCCGGCAGCCGCTGCGCCAACAATTCAGCCTGCTTTTCCGTATAAACCGCCAGCGGCGAACCTTCGGGCAACCACACTTTTTCATAACCGTGGGCGCTCTTTTTCGGACGCAGTGTCAGCACCACGCCGTGCAGTATCGGCTGCCATAAAGGTTTGGGCAGCTCCACCACGCGCTTGTCCGATAGAAAATCGCGCAGGTAGGGTTTGACCGCCGCAGCCGTCGGCGCAGCCGGCGTGCCGAGGTTCATCAGCAGCACGGCGGTTTTGTTTTGCTGCCCGTAAGGCAGTGCGGGTTCGGGTAAAAAACTCGGCATGGTGTTTATCCTATCGTTTTTTCAGACGGCCTGTGATTTTAAGTTGGGCGTATGCGGGCGTATTCCTATCAATATCCAACCCAAAATTTTTCGATGCAGAAGTTCGGCGCGCCGGCATTTAACATTTAAAAATACCGCCGCAACGCCCTCGGCGACACGCCCTAAGTTCAAGCCGTAAATGCCGCTCCATTCCAAGCCTGTATGCCGCCGAGCAAAATGCCGTAACGTATCAGTTTGCCCGCCGTCAAAATCAGGCAGCATTTCCAAACATTCAGGCGCAGCCAGCCTGCGGCAATCGGCAAACCGTCGCCCACAACGGGCACCCAGGCCAAAAGCAGCGCCCAAATACCGTATCGGTTCAGAAACTTAAATATTTTTTCAGACGGCCTTTTCTTATCAGGCAACAATCTGCCCATACCATACGATACAATACTGCCCGCTCCGTTGAAAAAGCCGGCCACCAGCCACGCTCCCAACCAGGCTTCCGGATAACGGAGCACAAAAGCGGTGAAAGCGGCTTCAGACGTGCCGGGCAGAATGGTGGCGGAAGTAAAAGCGGATGCGGCCAGAGCGGCATAAAGCCAGAATAATTCCATAGCAGGCGGTCGGCACGGCGGGAAAAGTGCGTATTGTAATGCAAAGCACCTTGCCAACGACGGTTTTTTGCACCGCTCCGTAACACGCCCCTGCCCTACCATGCCGTTAAACCGCTACAGCTGCCACCCGTATACCGCTTGTTGACCTAATCCGTAATTTTGTGAAAATAACCGAAATTTGTTCAGGTTTTTGTTAAAACCAGCACCGGTTACGATAGGATTTGTATCGAGGCCGTCTGAAACATAATCGTTCATCCAAACCAAGCCTGCAAATTTCAGACGTTTTCGTTAAAAAACGATAAGCAATGTTTGGTTTTACACAAACAAGGCAGCACGCAGAAAGCCGAACAAACCGGATCATTCAAAATGACAACGTAGTAAATATGCAACAAAAGCCACACCCAAAATCCGGCAAAAAAGCTTTTCCGGCTGACATGACAAAAGCCCGCCTTACTGCCGGCAAAGTTTGAAAAATCGGTAGAAATTTTTTTTTAAGATTTTGTATTTAGTAAAAATAAATCCGGCACTCCTTAAATACCAAACTCAACCGTTTGCAACGGTTTGGTAAAAACGACGGCTTATCCCGTTTAGAATGCCCCGACAACCTTTATGCGGAAATTTAACCGTTTATCTAAAAAATAGTCACAAGCGTAATTTGTTTGGCATAATTCGTTTTGTTAAAAAATGTATTTTTTAGATAACTTATGAAACGACCGCTTTTTGTAACGGTTCTCGCCTGGTTTTTAATCGCCGCCTCGGTGTTGAGCACCCTGGCCATGCTGGCAACCCGGCAGAACCCCGAAATGCAGGAAATCATCCGCCATATCCCGTTTCCGATAGGCATTTATACTTATGCCGCCTATTCGGAATCGGTGTTGAACATCGTTGCCGGCGCAGCCATGCTGCGTGCCAAAAACTGGGGGCGCTGGCTGTATGTGCTCTACGGCACGGCGGGTATCGTATTTAATCTGGCGGTATCGCCCGACCAGCCGATGCTGCTTTACGGAGTGGTGCTGTTTGTCTGCATCGTATATTTTTTGTTCCGTTCCCGTACCCATTTTTATTTTCAAACCTCCGGTGGAATAGGTAATGCGTAATCTGTTGAGTATGGTATTTTTCTGTGGTGCCGTTTTCTGTCTGTATATGCTGGGGCTGACTGCTTTTATCTCCACCCAAACGGTGGTGGACAAGTGGTCGGCACTGCTGGCCTTTTCGGCAGCGTCGGCCGTGCTGACGGCTGCTGGCCTGGCTATCGCCCGCTTCAAAAACTGGCGGCTGAAAACCGGCATGGTGCTGTTGTTTTCATGCCTGGCGGTGTGCGGCGTGATGTTTGTGATTCTGGCCGCGCCGTCCACACCGGTTATGGCGGGTGCCGGCAATATTATGCAGCTCAAGGATTTCGGCGATTACCAAACCGGCGGTACCACCCTGCTGCTGCTGCTGCTTGTATCGGGTGCTTTGGTAATCTGGCACACGCGCGTATCGAAACTGAAAGATAAAATCGCGGCACTTAAACAGCGCGTGCAACGGCTTTAAATCTGTTTCGCCCTACCGAAAGGCCGTCTGAAAGCAAATTCCGCATTTGTTTTCAGACGGCCTGTTATTATCGGCAACGGTTGTTTGAATTTCCGGCACGGCATTGCCTGCCATGCCGCTCCCATGCGGCGGCCCGCCGCCTTGTATCGGAAAATATTTATTGGCTATATACTTAATCCCCGCACCCATCAAATCATTAATATCATGAAAACCATTTTGATCACTGGCTGCTCCAGCGGCATCGGCTACGACACCGCCAAACAACTGCACGCGCTCGGTTGGCGCGTGTTCGCATCATGCCGCCGCGCGGAAGACGTCGAGCGTCTGCGCAGCGAAGGCTTAACCGACACGCTGCAACTGGACGTTACCGACAGCCGCAGCATACAGGCCGCTTTCGACACTCTGCTGGCACAAACCGGCGGCAGGCTCGATGCCCTGTTCAGCAACGCGGGCTACGGTCAGGTCGGCGCAGTGGAAGACGTTCCGCGCGAAGCCCTGCGCGAACAGTTTGAAACCAACGTTTTCGGCGCATGGGAATGTATCCGCCTCGCCATGCGTGTGTTCAGGCAGCAAGGCCACGGCAGGATTTTGGTGAACAGCAGCATTTTGGGCTTTTCGGCCATGCCTTGGCGCGGTGCCTACAACAGTACCAAATTCGCACTCGAAGGCATGTGCGATACGTTGCGCCACGAAACCTACGGCAGCGGTATTTTTGTCAGCCTGGTCGAACCCGGCCCGATCGCCACCCGCTTCCGTCCCAACGCCTTGAAAAAACTCCACCAATATATCGACATCGAATCCAGCTTTCACGCCGAAAACTACCGCCGCCAGCTCAACCGCCTGGAAGCGGAAGGCGCGGTGGCGCCTTTCACCATGTCGTCGCCCGATTGTGCCGCCGTGTGCGTAAAAGCCCTCACCGCCGACCGGCCCAAAGCACGCTATCTCGTTACCTTTCCCACCGTATTGTTTTGGTATCTGCGCCGCCTGCTGCCCATTTGGCTGCTTGACCGTATGCAACGCGGCGCCGTCGAAGGACAAGGCAAATGAACACGGTTTACCTTGCCTCAGGCAGCCCGCGCCGCCGCGAAATTCTCGAGAACCTCGGCTACACCGTTGCCCGCCTGCGCGTAGAAATCGACGAAACCCCTTACCTGCACGAAGCCGCCGCCGCTTATGTGGCGCGAATGGCACTTGAAAAAAACGCCGCCGCCGTTGCTTATTGGCAGGCACAACATCCTTTTGCACCCGAATACCCGCTGCTGAGTGCCGACACCACCGTCGCACTACACAACCACATTCTCGGCAAGCCCCAATCCGCAGACGATGCGGCCGATATTCTGCGCCGGCTTTCCGGCACCACCCACCAAGTATTAACGGCCGTATGCGTTTATTGGCAAGGCGACACCCGCGCGCTGATGCAGCAGAGCGACGTTACTTTCAAAACCCTGAGCGAAGCCGAAATCGCCGCTTATATTGCCAGCGGCGAACCGATGGATAAGGCCGGTGCATACGGCATTCAGGGCTTGGGCGGAATATTCGTGGAAAACCTGCGCGGCAGCTTTACCGGTGTGATGGGGCTGCCCGTGTTTGAAACCGTAACCCTGCTGAAAAGCCTGGGTTTGGATACGCCGCCTTTTCAGACGGCCTGAGACCTTTCGCCGGCCATAATATCAGCCGGGCTGTATTCAAACTTTACAAAACTCCTTGAGGCCGTCTGAAAAGTCATTTTTGTGATGGTTTTTTAGGGAGTGTAGTCAGAAGGCTTGTGAAGCGGTTTTTTGAGAGAAAATCCGCAGATGCAAGGCAAAAAGCGCAGCAAGATTGGACATCTTGCGAGCATTTTTAACGCAGCAGATGCGGATTTTAACCAAAAATACCGCCGCAACGCGGTCGACTACACTCCCTAATTTTGCACAGGCCTCAACCTGCCAAACAGATAAACCAAGCCGTCGGGTAAGGCATATTGCCAGACGGCATAATCGTGGCTGCCGCTGTATTCCCGATAGACGGCATCACGCCCTTGTGCAGACAATATATCGCTCAAACGGCGGCTGCCGGCAGCAATGCCGTCGGCCGGGTCTTCGCCGGCGCGCGCGGTTTCGTAGCTGCCGGCGGCGATAAACCAACGTTGCGGCGGCATTTTTTGCGCGGCGATTTGGTCAGCCAGCTTTTGCCCGCCGTCGTTTTTGTGCCAGAACGAGCCTGACAATGGTATGGCATTGCCGAAGGTTTCCGGCCGGCGGTAGGCGGCATAGGCGGCGGCCAAACCGCCGTAGCTGCTGCCGGAAACAACCGTGTGCTGCGGCCGGTGGCGGATGGCGGTATGTTGCTCGACAAAAGGCAGCAGCTCTTCGGCAAGCATATCGGCAAAATCGGGATTGGCCGGCAATTCGACGCGCCTGTCTACATTATCGATAAACACCACCGCCACGGGCGGCAGCTTGTTTTGGCGCCGCAGGCCGTCGAGTATCGGGATCAGGCGGGTTTCGTAAAGATACTGCCAGCCGTCGAACAGATACAGCACCACGGGGTCGGCGGCTTGAGGGTCGGTTTGGTAGATCCAGATACGGCGTGTGTTGCCGAGTTTCTTACTGTGAAAGGCATAATTTTTCAGACGGCCTCTCGGCGCAACGGCTGCTTCGTCGTTTGGTTCCGCCAAATCGACCAGCGAAGATTCGGCCAAACGGCGGCGGTTGAGCGGATCGGGCATCAACACCGACAATAGGGCGCGGCGGCTGCGGTAGGCGTCGGCACCCTCCGGCGTGGGAATATCGGGCGCCAGACGATAGCTAAGCCGCAAATCGTTGCGCACTTTAAACGTTTTATACCACACGCCGCTGCCGGGCAGCTTTTCCAACCATTCGTGATCGTTCGACGGCCCGCCGAGCAGGCGCACGTTGTGTACCGCACCGCGGTAGAGAAAAGTGAGCAGGCTGTGCCCGCTATCGGCTTTTTCCACCAGCGGCGCGCCTTGCCGGCGGATTTCCGCCCAAAACCGCTCTTCGGCACGGTTGCCTTGCCGGGCGATTTCCCGCTGCAACTGCTGCAAACGCGGGCTTTGCGGCGCAGCGTTTTCACGCACTGTTTTATCGTAATGCGCCGCACTCTGTTTCAGGGTGAGGCGGTAACACATATGGCGGTTATCCGGCGCACTCAATTTCAGCCACACGCGGCTGCCTTGCGGATACCACAACAAAAAATCTTGCCGGTTGGTTTGGTCGGCGAACAGTTTACGTTCGGGAACGGTGTCGGAAACCGCGCTCAGCGACACGCCGCCGCGGGAAAGGTCGAGACGGCTGAATTCGATGTTTCCTTCGATATAACGGCC
This sequence comes from Neisseria dentiae, assembly GCA_041827905.1. Classification (GTDB taxonomy): domain Bacteria; phylum Pseudomonadota; class Gammaproteobacteria; order Burkholderiales; family Neisseriaceae; genus Neisseria; species Neisseria dentiae_B. Next base: position 16,583 of record JBHALY010000038.1, on the reverse strand, counting down.
TTTGGTCAAATCAATAGCGATTCGGGTTTCGGCGCGGCCTTTCAGACAGGCCTGCCGCACCGTATCGGCAGTGGCCGTAAACGGTGCGGCGCTTAAAACCAAGGCAAGCAAATATTTCATACGGCCTGCCTTACCAGCGGTAGCTGCCGGAAAGCGTCCAGACTCGGCCTTTTCCGTAGAAACACGAATCGTGGCTGGCGCAAGAAGCCACATATTGTTTACCGGCGAGATTTTGCACGTTCAGCTGCAATTGCGTGCCTTTTAACGCGGGGATGGCGGTGCCGGGTTTGTAGGCCAGTTTCATATCCCAAACCGTGTAGGCGGGCACACGGAAGGTATTGGCGTTATCGCCCCAGGTTTTGCCGGTATAGCGCAGGCCCGTGCCGATGCTCAGGCCTTTGAGCGGGCTTTGGCTGCCGAAGCGGTAATCCAGCCAAAGGGAGGCGGAGTGTTTCGGCACGCCCCATTGCGTGGTGCCGACCAAGGCGGGGTTGCTGTCTTCGCGTACTTTCTTATCCAGATAGGTATAGCTGCCGCTCACGCCCCATTGCGGTGTGATGTCGCCCTGTATTTCGATTTCCGCACCGCGCGTGCGCACTTTGCCGACCTGCGTTTTCTGCCAGGTTACCGGATCGTACACCGACAAATTGGATTGGTTGATGTTGAACAGCGCGCCGGTCAGCAACACTCGCGGCGTCGGTTGGTATTTCACGCCCACTTCCGCCTGGTTGGCGGTGGTCGGTTTCAGGCTGCTGCCGTCGGCCGCGATACCCGCTTCGGGCAGAAACGAAGTCGCATAATTGACGTAGGCACTGAGGCCGTCTGAAAAACGGTAAACCGTGCCGGCGCGCCAAGTGAATTTATTGTCGGAGTTGCTGTTTGACGTTGCCCTGAACATATCTTCCTGCGAAGTATCGGCCATATCGTAACGGCCGCCGAGCAGGAAGCGCCAGTTGCCCCATTCGAGCTGGTCTTGCAGATAGAGGCCGGTTTGGCGGACACGGCTCTTTTCGTCGCCGCTTAAAGCCGGCGTATCGACGGCCACACCGTAAACCGGATTGCGCCAGTCAATCGGCGGCGCGTCGCCTAAATAGCTTTTCAGCGCACTGCGGCTGTCCTGATAATCCGTGCCGAACAGCACCGTGTGCCGCAAGGAATCCGAACCCGTTTTCCACACCAGCCGGGTATCTGCTTGGAATTCATGCCAGTTTTCGTCAAAAATCCTTGCCATACGCCGGATATTGCTGCCGCCGAGCGGGTTCCACACCACCAGCGATTGCAGATAGTTTTTATAGGCACCGTAGCGCAGATTCTGTTGCAGGCTCAGATTGTCGTTGAACTTGTGTTCCAGTTCGTAGCCGATTTGGCTTTTGGTGTTGTTCAGATCGTGGTAGTTGGGATCGCCGCTGAAAAAGTCGAGCGGAATACGTTGCCCATCAACAGGATACAGGGTCCCTTCGCTGATCAGAAAATTACGGTCGCCCGCTTCCGGCTGCCTTTCGTAAAGCCCTTTCAACACCAATTTGGTGCGCTCGGTGGGCCGCCACATCAATGAAGGCGCAAGCGTCAGGCTGCGCTGGCGCGTCTGTTTGCCCGCCTGCCAATCCACTTGTTTGGCGTCGGCCACCAAACGGTAGGCCAATTGTTCGTTCCATTCTTTATCTATATCCAGGCCGACTTCCGCGCGGTTGCCGCTGCCCGTTTTCAGCACGATTTCACTTTCGTTGCTGCCGGTGGCCTGCTTGGTAATCAGGTTGACAATGCCGCCCGGGTTGCTCTGCCCGTACAGCATCGAGGCGGGGCCTTTCAGAATGTCGATGCGGTCGATAATGTAGGGATTGATTTCCAGCGAAGCGCCGTAGCGCAGGCCGTCCCAAAACGTCGGCTGCCCGCCGCCGTTGCTTTTGCCGCCAATGCCGCGCACCGACATTTCAATATGCGTATTTTCACCGCGGTAGCCGCCCGACACGCCCGAAGTATAAGCCAGCGTTTCCGCAATATCCTGAGGCTCGCGCTCATCCAAATGGCGGCGCGTAACCGTGCTGGACGATTGCGGGATATCCATCAGCGAACCGTCGGTTTTGGCGGCGGTGCGCGTTTGCGCGGAGTCGGCCACATATTCGTAACGTGCGGCATTACGCGTGCCGTACACATTAATCGTTTCCAATTCGGTCTGCTCGGCAGCGGAGGCGAATGCAGCGGCAAACAGCGCGGGCAACGGCGCGAGGCGGAAAATCAAACGGCTTGTTTTCATCACGGATACTCCTTAGAATTAAGAACCATTCTTATTTATTATATGATTAGCCGTTGCCGCACGGCCCGAAGAATCCGCAACAATATCCCTACCGCAACAAAATGATTCACACCGCACACCCCGTCTGCCTCTCGCACCAGCATGGCACCGTCAACACTTATTCCATGCTCGGCGGCCTCGACTTGAAACACAGCGAACTGACCACCGTTAACGGCACCTGCCGCGAAAGCGGCCGTTTTTATCCGGCGTTACGCCTTATTTTTACTTTGGAAGGACAATCCCACCTGCGCTTCGGCAGCCGAGAAATCAGGTTGCAGGCCGACAGCAACCGCTCGGCAGCCTGCCTGCCGATCAATACGCCCGAAGAAGGATGCAAAATCTTCCATAACGGCCGCCAACGCGAGCTGGTTTTATTGTGCAGCAGTGTTTGGCTGGAAAACATGGGCTGTCCGCCCCACATTCTGAAGGCCTTACGCCAAGCACACCTCCAACCGCACTATCTGGCGATTACCCCGCCTTTGGCCGACAAAATCCGCAGCCTGATGCAGACCTGCCGCCGCCCCGCACCGTGGCGCGCACTGCACCAAACCATGCAGAGCATGGCGCTGGCGGCGGAAGTCTTACAGACTCTGTTTCCCGACCACTCTGCCAAACCGTTGTCCGTACGCCTGCAAAAACTGCTCAAACTGCTGCACGACCCGGCGGCCGCCAATGCCTGTCTGAACACATTGGCCAAAGCCTGCCACAGCAATCCCACCACATTGCAGCAAGAGTTTCAGACGGCCTTCGGCATCAGCATCGCCCATTACCGCCGCGAATACCGCCTGCAACTGGCACGCAACGCGCTGCTGCAAAACCACAGCGTCGGCGAAGCGGCAGCCTTGGCCGGATACAATAATCCCGAGTGTTTCAGCAAAGCCTTTAAAAAACTGTTCGGGCGGCCGCCAAGCCGCTACCGTCCGACAGCAGCATAAAAAATCAGGCCGACATTTCGTCTGCCTGATTTTTTCAACGGTATATTGCCAACCGCACTAACCAAGACCTTTGCAAAGCCCCCATCTGCGGCGCATTTCTGCGTTGTGTGCCGCTCGCTTGCCTAACTTCATGTTATGTCTGCGCTCGCTGCGTTGCTACGCCTTGAACTGCATCCGCATCTGGGGGTTTTGCAAAGGTCTCTAACCGATATTGTCGGCCATTGCCGCCTGCTCGCTTTCCAGCTTTTTCTCCATCATCACCGCCAATTGTGCGGCCACGCCCTGCTCTATTTTGGTTAAGCTGTCCGCATGAGCTTCGTGGTAGGCCTCTTCCAGCGCGAATGCAAAACCGGCCGCATCGGTGCCGCCGTGGCTTTTAATCACTACGCCGCGCAGGCCGAGAAAGATGGCGCCGTTGAAGCGGCGGGGGTCGAATTTGTTTTTAAAACCTTTCAATGCCGGCAGCGAAACCAGCGCGGCGGCTTTGGTGAACACATTGGCCTGAAATTCCTGCTTGATGGCACCTCCCATAAACTTCACCGCGCCTTCTATGGTTTTCAGCACGATGTTGCCCACAAAGCCGTCGGCCACAATCACATCGACCTTGCCGGAAAACACCGCATTGCCTTCCACGTTGCCGACAAAATTCAGATTGCTTGCCTTCAGCAGCTTGAACGTTTGTTTAACGGTTTCGGTGCCTTTGATGTCTTCCGTGCCCACATTCAGCAAACCCACGCGCGCGCGGCCGTTTTCGGGATAAAGGGCTTGGTAGAGTTCGCTGCCGATGACGGCAAACTGCATCAATTGCTCTTCGGTGCAATCGACATTGGCGCCCAAATCCAGCATCAATGTCATGTGGTCGTTGGAAGACGGCAGAAATTTGGCAATGGCGGGCCGCTCGATGCCGGGAATGGTTTTCAGCACGAAACGCGCCGTCGCCATCAGCGCACCGGTATTGCCCGCCGACACGGCGGCCTGCGCCAAGCCTTCTTTCACTTGGTTGATGGCGATGCGCATCGAAGAATCTTTTTTGTTTTTCAACGCCAATTGCGGCGCTTCGTCCATTTCCACCACTTGCGAGGCGTGCTGCACGGTGATGCGCTCCATGGGCGCATGGGCGGCGGCAAGCGCGGCTTTCACAAGCGCCTCGTCTCCCACCATAATCAGATTCACGTTGCTCTGCCGGTTTAGAAAGGCCACGGCACCGGGAACGGTAACGTTCAATCCGGCATCGCCGCCCATGGCATCAACGGCCAAAGTAATCATGCATGTTTCTCCGTATGTTATACAAATGTTTCAGACGGCCTGATGTTCGGCCGCGAAACCTGCCGCTCACTCTGCGGCCTGCGCCGCCAGGCGGTTGTGCTCGTCGATATCTTCGGCATCCCACGGGTAGTTAATCCACCAGTCGAGCACGGTCAGACCGCTGAAATAAGGCATGTTTTCAGGCAGTTTACCTTGTTTTTCTTTGATTTTCTCATGTAAAACGGCGATGCCCACGGTGCCGAACTGCTCTTTGGCCAACTCGTTGAGGCAGAATTCGAGCGTAACACGGCTGTCGTCCACCTCGTCCACCACCAACACGTTTTTACCGCGCAGGGTTTCGGGCATGGGGTCCAGCCATTGGATTTTTTTCACGCCGTCGGTTACCTGGCCTTCGTTATCGCTGTCGTAATAGGCGGTGGTAACGGCGTAAATCGGGATTTCCAGAAAACAGCGCAGAATCCGTGCGGGGATAAAACCGCCGCCGCCGATGGCTATCATGGCGTCGTAACGCACGCCCGATGCCTTGATTTTTTCTGCAAGCTGTTTGATAACGCGGTGGATATCGTCGTAGGTGTACCAGACTTTCTTTTTCATCATACAGATACCGGCAATGCCGCAGGCACATACCTTCAAACAAGGTTTCAGACGGCCTGATTTATTGATATGTCAAATCTGCGGCGTTTAACGCAAAAAAGCCAGTAATTGCGGTTGGAAGGCAATCTTCTGGCTTTCGTTCATAATCGGAGGCGGTGCGGATTATTCGCCTTTGGCTTTCACCACTTTGCGGCCGCGGTACATGCCGTTGGGGGAAATGTGGTGCGGGCGGTGCACTTCGCCGGTAGCGCCGTCAACCGACAGGGCGGGCGCAGTCAGGGCATCGTGCGAGCGGTGCATACCGCGGCGTGAGGGGGATTTTTTGTTTTGTTGAACGGCCATTTCAAGCTCCTAAAATATAAAACTGTAAAACCGGGTCAGCGGCTGCTTTTCAGCCCTGCCAAAACGGCAAACGGGTTGGGTTTGTCTCGGTTGACCTCTTCGATAACGGCATTGCCGCAGTTTTCATGGCGCGGCGAAAACGGCAGGGCCATCAGGATTTGGTCTTCCACCAAAGTGCGCACGTCGAGCGTTTCTTCCGCCACCATGCCTTCCAAGTCTTCGTCGGAAAGCATGGCTTCGTCCAAACCGGCTTCGTCGCCGAACAACACGATACGGCCGGTTTCGTTGAAATCGAACGGCATCGGCTGCATACAGCGCTGGCACACCAGCGGCACGCTGCCGGTTACGCCCAAATCGAGAAACAAGCGCCCGAGGCGGTCTTGCCCGCCTTTGAGCGTGAACAATACCTCGGCCTGTTTGTCGGCAAAATATTCGTGCGACCAAACGCGTTCGTCCAACTGGCTCAGCAAAAATCTGCCTTGCAGGCTCTGCTTTTCGGCGGCGAAAGCGGCGGGGTCAATCAAATTAAGGTCTGACATAAACGGGGTATGATATAATTTCGTTGCTTTAACGTCAATGTTTTTACACACATGAATGCAAATCTGCCGCTTATTTTAGGCTCGAGTTCGGTGTTCCGCCAAGCCCAGCTTCAACGCTTGGGCGTTCCGTTTCAGACGGCCGGCCCCGATTTCGACGAAACGCCCGCACCCGGCGAAACCGCAGCGCAAACCGCTTTGCGCCTTGCCGTCGGCAAAGCCCGCTCGCTGGCCGGAAAATTCCCGCGCGCGCTGATTATCGGCGCCGACCAAGTGGCTTGGTGCAACGACCGCCAGCTCGGCAAACCGATGAACGTCGCAAACGCACAACAGATGCTGGCGCAATTGAGCGGACAGCGTATCGAGTTTTACAGCGCGCTGTGCCTGCTCAACACCGTTTCAGACGGCCTGCACGCCCACGTTGATAAAACCGTGGTTACTATGCGCGAACTGACCGACGGGCAAATCCGCCGTTATCTGGAGCGCGAACCCGACGCCGTTTACTGCGCCGGCGCGGCCAAAAGCGAAGGCTTGGGCGCGGCGCTGCTGGAACGGATAGACAGCACCGATCCCAACGCCCTGATCGGTCTGCCGGTTTTCAAACTGGTGGAGTTTCTGGCGGCGGAAGGTGTGGAAGTTATTTAACAATCAGGCCGTCTGAAATGTATTGATTCTTTCAGACGGCCTTAACAAATCAACCGCTTTACCAATAATACAATACGCCCGAAACCATGCCTGCCATTCTCTATCTCATTCCCACCCCGCTCGGCGCGCCCGACACACCCTGCCTGCTGCCGCACGAACAGGCGCAAATCATCGGTTTGACCGATTTCGTGGTCGAAGCCGAAAAAACCGCCCGCGCCCACCTGAAACATTTGGGCATTACCACGCCGATACGCGAACTGAACCTGCAAACGCTCAACGAACACACCGACGTCAAAATCCTGCCCGATTTGCTCAAACCGCTGCAAGAAGGCCGCAGCATGGGCATAGTCAGCGAAGCCGGCTGCCCCGCCGTGGCCGACCCCGGCGCCAATCTGGTGGCGCTGGCGCACGAGCACGGCTTTGAAGTGCGGCCTTTGGTCGGCCCGTCCAGCCTGCTGCTGGCCCTGATGGCATCGGGCGCCAACGGCCAGAATTTTGCATTCAAAGGCTACCTGCCGTCTGAAAAAAGCGAACGTATCCAAGCTTTAAAGGCATTGGAACAGCGCTCCCGCCAGCATAACGAAACCCAGCTGTTTATCGAAACGCCCTACCGTAACGACGCCCTGCTGGCCGATGCCGTCGAAACACTCTCCCCCGCCACCCGCCTGTGCACCGCCAGCGATTTAACGCTGCCTTCGCAAACCATCATCAGCCGAACCGTGTCCGGCTGGCGCAAAAGCGGGCCACTGCCCAACCTGAAAAAACGCCCCACCATATTTGTTGTGCACGCCGCCTGACTTCCGCCCGCAATCACAACGGCAAAAGCGGCTGCCGGCAAAGCGCCACGTTAATTTTCGCCGCCCTATCTTGCCAAACGGAAATTCTTTACCTATAATGCGCAGCTTATTCGGAATGTAGCGCAGCCCGGTAGCGCACTTCGTTCGGGACGAAGGGGTCGGAGGTTCGAATCCTCTCATTCCGACCACAATAATTCAGGCAGCTTTGATGATTCAAAGCTGCCTGTTTTCTTATATTTAGCTTTATTTGCAACACCGGCGGCGGCCGTTATCCGAAACCTCCCTCGGCCCCTGCGATTAATATTTGGGAAAATCGGGCGGATTATCTTACAATAGCCGTTATCCCCAAACCATCATAAAGGCGTTACCATGCAGTATGCCAAGATTCTCGGCACGGGCAGCTATTTGCCCGCTAACCGCGTAAGCAACGATGATTTAGCCAAAAAAATCGATACTTCCGACGAATGGATTACCTCGCGCACCGGTATCAAATTCCGCCATATCGCCGACGATAACGAGAAAACCAGCGATTTGGCCGTTGCCGCTGCGCGCAATGCCTTGGCAAGCGCCAACCTGCCCGCCGAAGAGCTTGACCTGATTATCGTTGCCACTTCAACGCCCGATATGATTTTCCCTTCCACCGCCACCATCGTGCAGCAGAAGCTCGGCATCGGCAGCAGCGGCTGCCCCGCTTTCGACGTGCAGGCCGTTTGCGCGGGTTTTATGTATGCCATCACCACCGCCAACGCCTACATCAGAAGCGGCATGGCCAAAAACGTGCTGGTCATCGGTGCGGAAACCTTCAGCCGCATTCTCGACTGGAACGACCGCACCACCTGCGTGCTGTTCGGCGACGGCGCAGGAGCGGTGGTATTGGGCGCATCCGACGAACCGGGCATCATCCACAGCAAACTACAGGCCGACGGCGACTATCTCGACCTGCTCAAAACCCCGGGCCAAGTGGTAAACGGCCAGGTTTGGGGCACACCCTTCCTAACCATGGACGGCCCCGGCGTATTCAAATTCGCCGTAAAAATGCTGGCGAAAGTGGCCGACGAAGTGATTACCGAAGCGGGCTACACCGCCGATCAGATCGACTGGATCGTGCCGCACCAGGCCAACAAACGCATTATCGAAAGCACCGCCAAACATTTGGGGCTGAGCATGGAAAAAGTAGTGTTAACCGTGCAGGAGCATGGCAACACTTCCGCAGCGTCTATTCCGCTCGCCTTAGACAGCGGCATACGCAGCGGCCAAATCAGCCGCGGCCAGCACCTGCTGCTCGAAGGCATCGGCGGCGGCTTCGCTTGGGGTGCGGTGCTGTTGAAATACTAACCGTTTAAAAACAATGCAAACCATTTAAAAAACAACATTCAGGCCGTCTGAAACACAGCAAACGGATATTTTCAGACGGCCAAACAAGAATAAAACCGAATAAAACAACGGCGGCCAACCGCAGAGCAGGGGAAGCTCTCCCGGCCGCCCAACCATAACTCACCAAATACATTACGAAAATGACTAAAAAAATACATTACGGCACAGTAACGCACTGGTTCGCCGAGCTGCAACGCGGCTCGGTGGTTTCCGACGATCACGGCGCGCAGCGGATTCTGCTCGAAGCCTCGTCTTTAAGCCGGCACTACCCCCGCCCGAAAAGCGGCGACCGCATCAGTTTCTGCCTGCATCAAGACGCCAAAAACCGCTTGTGCGCAGAAGATGTGTCGCCGCTGCCGCCCTTAAAGGAAAACGAACGGGTGGAAGTCACGCTCACCGAATGGAACTTCCAGCAAAACGGCGGCTACGGCATCCACCAAGTGCAGCGCAGTTCCCCGATTTTTATTTTGGGGCAGTTTTTAAACGACCAAACCCGTATTCCCGAAACCGGCGAAGTTTTGGAAGGCAGGCTGGTCAAACACAGCAACGGCCAATGGCTTTTGGTGGAAGCCGATATTATCGGCAGGCCGTCTGAAACCGCACCGGACACGGCACAACACCCCGCCGCCGAAGAAGAACAACCGCAAACCGAAACCGGCCGCGCCGACAGCCCGCAAATCTCCGGCGGCGCCGATGCCGGACAACACGACACCGCCGGCACCGGCACGCCCGCCCTGCCCGCCAACCGTGTTTTAAACGGCGAAATCATCAGTTGGGACGACGAAAAAGGCTACGGTTTTATCCGCACCGCAAAAAAACAAAGTGTGTTTTTCCACATTTCTGCGTTCCACTACACATCGCAGCGGCCGCAGGCCGGGCAGCAGGTGAGTTTCTACTGCAACCGCCCCGTCGGCAGCGAACCGCAGAAAGCCCTGAAAGTGGTGTTGAGCGGCCACGAAGCCTCGTTATTTTCCGACCGCCCCTACGATTACCACGAGCTGAACCTGAATATGCGCAAATTTTTGTGTTACGGCCTGAGCGGAACGGTTTACCTGCTGGCCGTCAACCATTATTCCACCAAACTGGCTGTGTTTTACCTGCTGGCCAGCGCTGCCGCCTTCTGGCTTTACCGCAGCGACAAGCAAACCGCCGTTACCCAAGCCGGCAAAACAGGTTATCTCGGGCGCGTGCCTGAGAAAAAACTGCACCAAATCGGCCTGATCGGCGGCTGGCCGGGCGCACTTCTGGCACGCGGCGCTTTCAATCACAAAACCGGCAAAGCATCGTTTATCCGCGTTTTCTGGCTGGTGGCGGCAATCAATATTGCCATCACCTATGCTCTGCTGATACATTATGCCGATAATCCGCTTGCTTTATTGTTAAAAAACTAAAGGATTGCCATGTCTTTCGCATTTTTCTTTCCCGGCCAAGGTTCGCAAAGCCTCGGTATGATGAACGGTTTCGACGGCACCGCCGTTGTGAAAGCCACTTTCGACGAAGCCTCCGCCGTGCTCGGCCAAGACTTGTGGGCGATGATTAACAGCGACGATGCCGCACCCATCAACGAAACCGTCAACACCCAGCCGCTGATGCTGGCCGCAGGCGTGGCCACTTACCGCGCCTATCTCGAAGCCGGCGGCAAAGCTCCCGCCGTTGCGGCAGGCCACAGCTTGGGCGAATACACCGCATTGGTGGTTGCTGGCGCATTGGATTTTGCCGATGCTGTCAAACTCGTGCGCCTGCGTGCCGAGCTGATGCAGAGCGCCGTGCCGCAAGGCGAAGGGGCGATGGCCGCCATTTTGGGGCTGGATGATGATGTGGTGCGCGAAGTTTGCGCCGAAGCCGCCCAAGGCAGCGTGGTGGAAGCCGTCAACTTCAACTCGCCCGGCCAAGTGGTGATTGCCGGTGCCGCCGCTGCGGTTGAACGCGCGATGGAACTTGCCAAAGAAAAAGGCGCCAAACGCGCCCTGCCGCTGCCTGTTTCGGTGCCCTCGCATTGCAGCCTGATGAAGCCTGCCGCCGAAAAACTGGCCGAAGCATTGAAAAACGTGGTTATCAAAACACCGAAAATCCGCGTGATCCACAATGCCGACGTAACCGCCTACGACGATGCCGAAAAAATCAAAGACGCCTTGGTGCGCCAGCTTTACAGCCCGGTGCGCTGGACGGAAACCGTCAACGCGCTGGTTGCCGAAGGCGTTACCCAATCCGCAGAATGCGGCCCCGGCAAAGTATTGGCGGGCTTGGCCAAACGCATCAACAAAGAAGCCTCGTGCAGCGCGCTGACCGATGCCGCGCAAGTGGCTGCTTTTATCGAATCACAAGCCTGATAACATGACGGAACTTTTCAGACGGCATGAAACACTAATGCCGTTTGGAAATCCGGCAACCTCTCCCACCATGAGTAAAACCGTTATTTTGGCCGTGCCCTATATGTACGGCTTAGATCAATGTATCGAGAAAAACCTGCGCCATCACGGCTTCGATGTCATTAATTTATGTTATGACGACCGGGATTCCTACTACCCGCACCTGGGCAGCCGGCTGGCCGCGCTTTATCACAAAAAAATCACTAAAAACCAAGACTATAAGAAAAAGCTGAAGTTTTCGCGCTTTCAAAACGAAATCAACCGCAAACTCGCCGCGCTGGGCGGAGAAAAAGCCGACTTCGCCTTGTGCATTCGCGCTAACATCTATCCCAAAGCCATTATCAAAAAAATCCGCGAACATTCCGCTTTCTGCATCAACTACCAATGGGACGGCGTCGGCCGCTTTCCCGACATCATCGACTACCTGCCCTATTTCGACCGCTGCTTCGTGTTCGATAAAAACGATGTGGCCAAATATCCCCAACACCGTTTCGAAGCGGCCACCAATTTTTATTTCGACTTTCCGGTCGAAACCGAAAACGGCAGCAACGGCCTGTATTTTCTCGGCGGCTACGAAACCAACCGCGCCGTCGATACCAAACGCTTTATCGAAGAAGCACGCCGTCTGAAACTGCCGCTGGATTTCCATATCTACTGCAAAGACCAGCGTGCCCGCAAAGCCTTCGGCACCGAAGGCATCACTTATCTCAACCGCTCCACCGTGCTGAGTTTCGAGCAAAACCTGCAAAAAGTATGCGGCAGCCGCGCCGTGGTCGATTTTGTCCAATTCGACCACTACGGCCTGTCGTTCCGAATTTTCGACGCCCTGTGTTTCGATAAAAAACTGATCACCAACAATCAAACCGTTACCGGCTACGATTTCTACCACCCCGACAATATTTTCGTGTGGGACGGCAAAAACCTCGACGGGCTGGCAGACTTCCTCAACAAACCTTACGTTGCGTTGGATCCCGAAATCAAACAATATTATTCGTTCGGAAGCTGGATACAGCGCGCATTCGCGCCCGCCGCCGCACTACCGTAAACTTTTTCCCTTCCGTCGTTTTCAGACGGCCTTCATCACGATATCAGGCCGTCTGAAATCCATAAAGCCGCCGCCATGAACAAACCGACCGTTTTTTTAGGTATGCCCGACCATATGGGCATCTACCGAAGCATGCAAGCCAATCTCGAACACCACGGCTTCAACGTGATTTATTTGGTTTCCAACCCCCGTACATTCCGCTACCCTTCACTAACCGCCCGGCTCGGCGTCAAATTCAGAAAACTGGTGCTGCGCGACAAATACGCCAAACAGAAATTGCAGGCCGCCGTGTTTCACCAAAATATCTTAAGCACACTTGATGCCGTCGGCCAAGCCGATTACGCCCTCTTTATCAGGGGCGATCTCTACGCGCCCGAGCTGCTGGCCGAAATCCGCCGCCGCATCCGCCGCACCATGGCCAATTACCAATGGGACGGCATGAACCGCTATCCCGATATCTGGCGAACCGTTTCCAACTTCGACCGCTTTTATGTATTTGACCCCGCCGACTTACAACCAAACGGCAACTTTCTGCCGCTCACCAATTTCTATTTCGACTACCCCGCCGCACAAACCGACGAAACGCACGCCGATTTCTATTTCGTCGGCTCGCACCTGCCGCAGCGCAGCGGCGTGATTGCCGAATTCGGACATCAGGCCCGCGCGCACGGCTGGACGCTGGATTTCAATATCGTCTGCGCCGCCAAAGAAGAGAAAGCCTGCCGCGCCCTTTACCCCGACAACATCAAACTCTCCACGCTAACTGCCGACTACGCCGAAAACCTGCAACACGCCGCCCGTGCCAAAGTGCTGGTCGATTTCAAAACACCCGTGCACAACGGCCTGTCGTTCCGCGCATTCGAAGCGCTCGGCTACCGCAAAAAACTGATTACCACCAACGCCGAAACCGCCAAATACGATTTCTACCACCCCGACAACATCTTTATTTGGGACGGCGAAACATTCGACGGTATAGATGATTTCCTAAAACGCCCCTATCACGAAATCGCCCCCGAAATCCGTGAAAAATACAGCTTCGGCAATTGGATACGCTATGTGTTGGATATTCCGCCCTATCAGCCGATTACCCTTCCCGAAGCCGGATAAACCGAAGCCTTTGCAAAAACACCTTCAGGCCGTCTGAATATTTTTTCAGACGGCCTGAACGAATTTCGCAAAGGCCTCAAACCACAAGCTGCCCCATCCTCCCGCCGGTTTTACATCAAACCGTGTAAGTTTCCGACACCGTTCCCGTCTGCTGCCATATAACTAACGGAAAAGTATGATTTCCGGCATCACGTTCTCTTATGGCGTGATGCCGAAACAAGCCGCTTTTCCCCAATCATTAAAAAACAGGAGACCCTCCGTGAAACTGTCCGCATTTTGGAAAATGCTGCTTTTGTCGGCCATACCCGCCCTGATTGCCTCACTGTTTCTGTTCCACATCAAGCCCGGCAACGCCGCGCCCGTGCCCGCAGCCTTGCAGCAACTGCACGACACGCAGGGCAAGCCCGCCGGCCGGCATTTGGCCAAAGGCAAGCCCACGCTGATAAAATTCTGGGCAAGCTGGTGCCCCTTGTGTTTGTCGGAACTTGCCCACACCGAACAATGGGCGCAAGATAAGCGCTTTCAGACGGCCAATCTGATTACCGTGGCCTCGCCCGGCTTTCTCGGCGAAAAAAACCAAGCCGATTTTCTGCAATGGTACCGCGGCCTGAACTATCCCAAACTGCCCGTGGTTACCGACGAAGGCGGCGGCTTGGCCAAAAGCCTGAATATCGGCGTTTACCCCTCGTGGGCGGTGCTCGACAAACACGGCAACCTCGCGCGCATCGTGAAAGGCAGCATCAACGAAGCGCAAGCGCTGGCCCTGATAGAAAACCATGAAGCCGACATAGGCCGTCTGAAACACACCTTCTACAAACCCGCTCAGAAAAAGGAACCTGCTGCGATGAACACCAAAACCATTTACCTTGCCGGCGGCTGCTTCTGGGGCTTGGAAGCCTATTTCCAGCGTATCAACGGCGTGGTTGACGCCGTTTCCGGCTACGCCAACGGCAACACCGAAAACCCTTCGTATGAAGACGTGGTGCGCCGCAACACCGGCCACGCCGAAACCGTGCGCGTGGTTTACGATGCCGACAAACTAAGCCTTAACGATATCCTGCAATATTATTTCCGCGTTATCGACCCCACCAGCCTCAACAAACAAGGCAACGACCGCGGCACCCAATACCGCACCGGCGTGTATTACACCAACCCGGCCGAGCAGGCCGTGATTGCCGCCGCGCTGAAGCAGGAACAGCAGAAATACGCCCAACCCTTAGTGGTGGAAAACCTGCCGCTGAAACATTTTTACGAAGCCGAGGAATACCACCAAGACTATCTGGTTAAAAACCCCAACGGCTACTGCCACATCGACATCCGCAAAGCCGACGAACCGCTGCCCGGCAAGGCCGCCCCGCAAAACGGCAAAGGCTTCGATGCCGCCGCCTACCGCAAACCGAATGATGCCGAGCTGAAAAAACGGCTCACCGCCGAGCAATACCGCATCACCCAGCAAAACGGCACCGAATACGCCTTCAGCCACGAATACGACCACCTGTTCGCCCCCGGCATTTATGTCGATGTGGTCAGCGGCGAACCTCTGTTCAGCTCCGCCGACAAATACGACTCGGGCTGCGGCTGGCCGAGCTTCACCCGCCCGATCAGCGCCTCGTCCGTTACCGAACACAACGACTTCAGCTACAACATGCGCCGCACCGAAGTGCGCAGCGCCGCCGCCGATTCGCATTTGGGCCACGTTTTCCCCGACGGCCCGCCGGCCAAAGGCGGCCTGCGCTACTGCATCAACGGCGCCAGCCTGCGCTTTATCCCGCTCGATAAAATGGACGAAGAAGGCTATGGCCGTCTGAAAGCCGCCGTAACCGGGCAAACGCGCTAAAGCTGAAGCCTTTGCAAAATTCTTTTAGGCACCTTAAAACACTTGCGTCATGCAAAACACTTGCGTCATGCTCGGGCTTGACCCAAGCATGACGAAACATAAATAAATTCAGGGCTAAAACAGCTTTTTTGCAAAGGCTCCAAGCCGTCTGAAACCCGCACAAACAAGGCAGAACCATGTTAGGCGCAGCCATCGGCGACATTGCAGGTTCGCGTTTTGAAAACGCCCCCTGCAAGCGCACCGACTTCACCTTTTTCACACCCGAAAGCGGCTTTACCGACGACACCGTCTGCACTGCCGCCGTGGCCGACTGGGTGCTCGGCGGCTGCCGCACCGATTTGGCCGCCCTGATGCAGGCATGGTGCCGCCGCTACCCCGAGCCGCGCGGCGCTTACGGCGCATCGTTCCAACGCTGGATTATGCAGCCCGATCCGCAACCCTACCGAAGCTGGGGCAACGGCTCGGCCATGCGCGTATCGGCGGCGGGCTGGGCATTCGGCACGCTGGCCGAAACCCTCGCCTGCGCCCGTGCCTCGGCCGCCGTCACCCACAACCACCCCGAAGGCATCAAAGGCGCCGAAGCCGTGGCCGCCGCCGTTTACTGGGCGCGTACGGGGCACAGCAAAGCCTTTATCAAACGGCAAACCGAAAAAATGTTCGGTTACGATTTGGGCAAAAGCTGCAACGAAATCCGCCCCGGCTACACCTTCGATGCAAGCTGCGCGGGCAGCGTGCCGCAGGCGCTAACCGCATTTTTGGAAAGCAGCAGTTTCGAGCACGCCGTGCGTCTGGCCGTTTCGCTCGGCGGCGACAGCGACACGCTGGCCGCCATTGCCGGCGGCATCGCCGAAGCGTTTTACCGCGACATTCCCGACGAAATCGTAAAACAGGCATTGGCCATTCTGCCCGCCGACATCAGCAGCGTGCTGCTGGCCGTTTCCGCAAACCGTTAACGGCGTTGCTGTGTTTGGATACCGGAGCCTTTACAAGCCGTTGAGGCCGTCTGAAAAAATCTTTTCAGACGGCCTCAAGCCCTGCCGGCCGCCCTATACCGTAAACAAACCGATTCGCTATATAATGCGCCATCTTACGCACACACGAAAGCAACGCCATGTTTACCCTGCCCGACACCCGCCCCTATCCTACCGATCCGGTCAAAAACAGCCTGCTCACCTATGCCTCGCAAATCGCGCACAGCACTTCCGCCGCCCAGCGCAAACTTTCCGACGAATCGCTACAGGCCGAAATCTATATGATGTTGCAGCAAAACCATTATCTCGGCCTTTCCGTGGCCATGAGCATGGCACCCGATGCCGACAGCTACCGCGCGCTGTTAAACGGTTTGGACGACACCCTGCAAGCCAAAACCGATGATGAAATCCAATGGTTCGCCCTGCCCGTGGTGCTGGTGGCCGGCTGCAACCAGCCGCAAACGCTGCCGCT